>CAJMNU010000036.1 GCA_905214855.1 uncultured bacterium
GCGACCTCCTGGTCCCAAACCAGGCGCTCTAGCCAAGCTGAGCCACACCCCGTTGGTTGTTGTTTTTTTGTGCTTTCCCGTGACACATGCATCATTATATACGATGATATACTAAATGTCAACACTTTTTTTAAAATTTTTTAAAAAATTTTTTTTGACTATTTTTAAGCCCAAAATCCTGTTGCGACAGCTGTATTTTTCTCTCATACAACTGTCGCAATTCCATACATTCCTGTTTCTTCCAATCTGCATGTTTCTGTATCTTACAGTATCCCAATACATCAATATAAAGGCAGATAATTCTGAGTAAAATGAAGCTCTCCTTCACGGTCCACTTCCAAGATCACATAAGATGGCTTCCTTCCATCTTGACGTGGAAATGAAAGACTTCCTGGATTCATAACCATAACATCCCCACGGAATTCACAAAATGGTTTGTGAGTATGTCCATACATCACAATATCACAATGGCGGCTTTGCGCCTCATTCGCTAATTCTCCAACATCCAGAGAGACATTATAATAATGACCATGTGTCAACAAGGCTCTGTGATTCCCAATTGGTACCTCCACTTCTCGTGGAAGATCAGAGAAAAAGTCATTATTTCCCAAAACCATATGAAGAATACAATCTGGTCCTATCCATTCACTGATCTGGTTTTCCACTCCTTCTCCATCTCCCAAATGAATCAGCATATCAATTGGTTTTACCATCTCGATCACTTTCTTTAAATTTTCATTTCTTCGATGTGTATCACTTACAACTAAGATCTTCATTTTACTTTTCTCCAAATACCTTTATAAGTTCTGTTTTCATTGATTCCAGTGCTTTTCCTCTATGGCTGATCTTATTTTTTTCTTCCATGCTCAGCTGGGCAGATGTCTTTTGATATTCTGGCAGATATAAGATCGGATCATAACCAAATCCGCCTTCTCCTTCTGCTTTCTCCGCAATCACACCTTCCATAGCTCCATTTGTCTCCAATACACTTCCATCAGGCAATACAGCTGCAATAGCGCACCAGAATCTTGCCTTTCTCTCCCTATCTCCTGATGCATTCACTCTGGCGATCAAATTTGCGTTTTTCTGTTCATATGGAGTATCTTCTCCCATATAGCGTGCAGAATAAATTCCCGGTTCTCCTCCCAGGCAATCAATGATCAGACCAGAATCATCAGCCAAAACAATATCATTTGGACAGCACATATGGATTGTCTGTGCCTTAATCCTTGCATTCTCTGCAAATGTGCTTCCGTTCTCCACAATCTCAGCATTTGCTCCAACCTCTTTCATAGAACAGATTTCCATGCCCAAGTCTGCCATGATTGCTCGGATTTCTCTCATCTTTCCTTCATTACCAGTTGCAAAAATAATCCTCTGTTTCATAAATTTCATTTAGGTACGACTTCCACTTTCTCTACGCAGCAAAAGAAGTGCCTTTCCCCTTTCCTAAAATCGAACAGTATACCAAAATCACTTTTCATGAAGCGGCAGGCAGAAGATTCCTTCCATAAGCCTTCAGACAAATATTACAATCCAATGACTCTTCTACTCTTTCCCACGTTTCTCCATTCCAACTAATATATCCCTCTCCATCAGAAATATCAACCTTTTTCAATCCATTTGCCTGAAATTCTGCAGCAGCCTGTGCTTTTCCTGTTGGAGATACCATCTTTACCATTACTGCAAAAGAATCCTTTTCTTTTACACTTTGTTTTTCACTCAAAGGTACAGATACAAATCCTGTCCATTCTACAGTTCCTGAAGCCACTTTTTGTTTTTTAGAAAAATCATGGACATCTTTCCAATCATCCACCCAAAACACCTCATATCTGCTTCCTGAATCAAGAACATAGAATCCAACTGCCTCTATCTCCCCATCTCCAACAGCCTGATATCGATTCGCATACCAAAGTGTATCACATTCATATCCAATCTGTCCTATCCAGCCGCATGAGTCTGTCTCATATAGAATCTGTGATGGATCTGCTCTGTCTACAGAAGAATACACAACTGCATCTTTTCCAATTGAACAGTCTTCATAGGAAACATAAAAATATCCCTGATCTCCAAAATCCTCTCCCCAGCTGTTTAAACACAAAAATGCCCCATCATGTTTGGGAGGAACACAAAAATTTTCTTTTGGATACGCATCATCCCATCCTATGATCACAATCTCATGATTGCTTGTATGTTCCTGCATACAACAATAAGAAGCAGTCTGTGCGTTATACCATGGAGACCTGTTCAAATCCCCTTCCAAAAAACTGCTGTAAAAAGAAGATTCCACTGCTCCAAATGCCATCACTGCTTCTTTGATTTCCTCAAAATTTTGTTCTTGGAGAATACGTATCTCTTTGACATGATATGGCACATCTTTATTGGTCCTTTGTGATACCGGTCCACGCCAGGAAAGCAGATATGCCATTGACATTGTATACATTCCCCCATCTTGATCATTCCATTCATCCCAATCTGATATCATGTGCTGAACAGAAAATGTGTCATCCCACTTTGGACGAAGAGACAGTTCAAGCGCTGTCAGGGAAGCATATGCCCAACAATTCACACTGCTCCCCTGATTCTTCACTGAAGCCCATTTGCCATGCTGTCTCGCATCATAGGCTTCAGGCAATATGGTCTGTTCCTTTTGCAGCACCTGTATTTCTTTTGTTGTATCAGAATCCACTGTAGTGCATCCAATACAAAAGATCAACAAGAATATCCACAGACACCATCTTTTACTCATTCGTTTCTGTTCTCTTTCGTGCCGGAGGTTTTGGTCCTTGATACTGATACAGATAAGTTTTCATCATGCCATTATAGATTTTTCTGTTTTTATCTGCTTTTCTTCCAATATACCGTTCTGCATCTTCATATGCTGTAATAAGATACATAGACCAGCTATCCAGCATCTGATATCTTTCCCCAATCTGACGATACAATGCTGGCAAATTCTTTTTTTCTTCGATTCTTTCTCCATATGGTGGATTGGTAATAATAAATCCATATTTTTTAGGATGGCTCAATTCTGCCACAGGACGCTGCTGAAAATGGATCAAATGCTCCACACCTGCTGCTTTTGCATTAGAACGAGCTGCTGCCACAATTTCTTCATCAATATCATACCCCTGAATGTCTGTTTTTACAGAATCATCCACCAAATCATTTGCCTCATCAATGGCATGATACCATTCTTTTCTTGGAATCAGATTAGACCACTCCTCTGCCAGAAAAGACCGGTTCATTCCCGGAGCAATATTCGCTGCGATCAAAGCAGCCTCAATTGGAAATGTTCCGCTTCCGCAAAAAGGATCTACCAGAATCCTATCTTTTTTCCAAGGAGTCAAAAGAATCAATGCTGCCGCTAATGTCTCTGTAATTGGCGCTTTACTGGTCAAGGTACGATATCCCCTCTTATGGAGAGAATCACCTGATGTATCGATTCCAATGGTCACCTGATCTTTAAAAAGAAAGACTCTAAGTGGAAAACTGCTCCCTGATTCTGGAAACCAGCTGATATTATATTTGCTTTTCAGCCGCTCTACCATAGCCTTTTTCATAATAGATTGAATATCAGATGGGCTAAATAGCTTACTCTTTATAGAAGATGCCTTTGCAACCCAGAACTTTCCGTCCTGTGGAATCCAATCTTCCCAGGCAATTGCCTTTGTTTTTTCAAATAATTCTTCAAATGTAACTGCCTGAAAACTTCCCACTTTCAAAAGGACACGTTCTGCTGTCCTCAAAAATACATTTGCTCTGCAGATTGCCTCTGCATCCCCCAAAAATGTCACTCGTCCATCTTCTACTTGACTTATCTCATATCCCAGATCTATAATTTCCCGTTTCAGTACTGCCTCCAGACCAAAATGACACGGAGCTATCAATTCAAATGTTCTCAAATCCTGACCTCTTTATTCTTTCTCTTTATTCTTTCTCTTTATTCTTTGTACTGTTTTTCTCTGTACTTCTTGTTTTTATAGTTCGTATCCAATTACTCCAACGTCACACGTTTTATGATATTTTCATCAAAATCATATATGGTAAATATCTCTTCATCAAGGACTGCATATGTTGCAGGATTTCCCCCTTTTGGTATAGAAACCGAACCTGGATTTAAAATCCAATGTCCCTCTTTTTTATCTGCTCTCAGCAGATGTGTATGACCGTGGATCAAAATATCATTTTCCTGTATTGGAGGCATAGAATCCTCATTGTACACATGTCCGTGTGTGGCATAAAATATCTTTCCATTTAACATCAACAGGGCATAATCCGCAAGCACTGGGAACTCTAATACCATCTGGTCAACCTCTGTATCACAGTTCCCTCTCACACAACAGATCTGATCTTTCATATCATTCAACATAGCAATAACTTCTTTAGGTGCATATTCTTTTGGAAGATCATTTCTAGGACCATGATACAGAACATCCCCTAATAAGATCAACCGTTCTGCCTCTGACTTTTTATATGCATCCAGCATCTTTCTGCAATAATATGCGGAACCATGGATATCTGATGCAAACATATATTTCATCTCATTCAACCTTTCTTTTATCTTATTTTCCCTTCTTCTCTATGTGCAGGCTATTTCCAAACTGCTTGAATAGGAAAGTCTTCTCAGTGCTTATATTTTATAGCGAACCTATATCTCCTGTCAATCCATTCTTATCCAGTTAGGTCCACAATAGTAAGCAATTCCTCCACTCACATTGACAGCCTGTCTCCCTGTTTTTACTGTCTCAATCGCTGCCCTCAGACTAAGACTCCCCCTTGAACAGTAAAATACAGGGATCTTATTTTTATATTTTATATTCGCCCACTGTTCTCCATTTATAAATGGAAGATTCTTTGCACCATACAGATGACCTTCTGCAAATTCTTGAGGGGTTCGCACATCAATCAAAATGTACTCCTCGTTTTCTATATACCAATCTACTTCCCATACTGAGATAAAACAGAGTTGCATATATATCCCTCCAAAAGAAAACATGCTCTACTGTATCATATGCATCGTTCGTTCATCTGCGACTTCCAAAAAATCACCTTTTTCACACTAAAAAACAGACAGGAAACTATTTTATCCCCTGTCTGCTCCTTCTCTTTTTACTTTCTCTTATTTGCCTGTTTATATTGATGTGCCTTTTTTGTTCTTATTTCATCTGTATCCGTTCTTTTTGTTACTCTTCCCAAGTACCTCAGGTTAAATACTTAACGGCTTCTGTTCTGACTGTTGTTCTCACTTCTGTCTGTAGCTTTATTCTGACTCTTGTTTTTGTCTTCATTTTTTCCCCTGCAATCCTGTGCTTTGTAATCCTGCGCTTTGTTTCTCTCTCCATAACAGTTGCTATTTTTGTTATTCATAAAAACCTCCTGTCAAATATCCTTATTTGTTACATGGATTAGTATGACTGGTTTTTCATAAAATATTCAATTCTTACTTTTTGATGAATTTTTAATTTGTTATTTAACTTTTTTTTAAAATGAGAAAAAAGGCTTGCTTTTTTTTCACTTATCTCGTATACTTATATTGCGAAGAAGTTTTTACTTTTTCGCTCCCTTATTAATTATTTATACTCCCCTCATGAAAACGTCAGATAGCTCCCCTATCTGACGTTTTTACCTTTCTATCATCTACTCTGTTTTTCCTTACATGCCTTTGACACTCCCTAAAGCTAAAATAAAGGTTTTTATGACATATTGGATAAAAGTAAAGGGCTGCTGCAGAATAGAGGATTTTTCTGATTCCTCTGCTCTACAACAGCTCTTTTCACTCCTGTTCTCTTATTGCTCTCTATGCAAGTGTAAGAGAATCTAAACTATCCCTATTCTATTAATCTCCCAACACATTGCGGATCGCAACAGGAGTTCTGTAGTTCCACTCTGATATTTTAATTCCTGTTCTCTCTGTGGAAGCGTGTATGATCTGTCCATTTCCTATGTACATGCCTACATGATTGATTCTTCTGCCATTGCCATAAAAAATCAAATCTCCCGGTCTCATCTCCTCAGCACTGATACTTCTTCCCTGCACAACCTGTGAAGCTGCTGAACGATTCATAGCTACTCCTGCACCATTCTGGAGTATATATCTTGTAAATCCGGAACAATCTACCCCTGTATGTGGATCATTTCCTCCATATACATAACGTCCTCCCAGAAACTGCATAGAATATTCAACTAAACTATCTCTTCTCTCAGAACTTCTTTTTGCTGCAGCCTCCTCAGCAGATTCTTCCTGTGTAGTCTCTACCATAGTAATCTCTTCTGTTCCATTAATATATCCGGTTCCGGCATCCCCGCTGACCTTCAGCCATCCCCCTGGTGTTGTCATCTCTATCTGATAGATACTGTCTTTTTCTAAAACAGCGATTGCTTCTGCATCTTCATGACTGTCATTATATAAGGTGATGTCTTCCGCATCCACTTTAACAAGCATCTCTGTAGAAGTTTCTGTGGAAGTCTCTGTCTGATTTGCCAAAACTGCCTTTGGCTGGATCAAAACCATCGCCCCGCAAAGACACATCCATCCTGCTGTTTTTAAAATTTTATCTATCATTACGATCTCCCATCTTTTTCTTTAATATTTCTTTTCAATTTGTTACAAAGTTGTTAAATTTGTTACGCATTTATTATATTTCCTCTTCTTCTATTTGTCAACCCCTTTTCGACATAATATATTCTTGACATATTTTTTTGTATTTTCACATTATTTTGTATAAAACATCACTAACTTTTCATTTCATTGTGTGCCTGTACAAAAAATAAGCTCAAAAAAAGAAGTATTGTACATTGAAATCCAATACTTCTCTTTCTTGTTCAACAATCTCCATTTTCATATATCTAGGTTATCGTCACTTATGTTTAGAACTGCGAATTAACACATACACCATCCATATGATCAAAAGAGGCCATGCCAGACGGAATGCTATAAATACAATTCCTCCCACTACCTTAAAAACAATCCAAAACACAGCAAACAACAAAAGAATCCCTGCAAGTTTCCAATACCATTTGTTCAGATCAATATATTTCCATTTGCTCTGTCCTTCATAGGAGCTTCTGCTGCCATAATCCGCTTCGCTGTCTGACTGTCGGTATGTTCTGTCTTCATATTCATTCATCCCCTGATTCTCCGCACTCTCAGGACATGCGTCTATGATTGTTTTTGCAATCAATCTGGGGTCTCCCAATTCATTCAAAACATCCTGTTCATTGCGCCCCTCGGCAATCTCATCTGAAAGATACTGCCTGTAATAGTTTAAATTTTCCTGAATCACATCAGCTGGCACTTCCCCGCTCAAGGTTTCCGCAAGTAACGTGATAAATTCCTGCTTATCCATTCCTTCCCTCCAATGGTAATCATCCGTGCCAAAACCTCCTAAAACAAAAAATGTATCCATATCCTACTACTGTATTTGCTATTCTCCACATAAACAACTGAGGCTTTCTACACGTCTACTTTTACTATATCATACGGATTTCCATCATTCAATGGGGTAGTTTCTGAATATTTTATTAAATTATCTCCCGACCCTTCTTCTTTTTTCTAAGTTTTTGACTCATACTCTATCTGTCGTTTTCTTCTTCCGCACAGCCTAACTGTCCAGTTTTGTACTTGTTTTTTCTTTTATAAGACCACTCCGATAAGCAGCGATCAGTTCTTTTAAATCCTGAATCTGCAATTTTAATTCTCTTCCCAGATCGGTATCTGCGACCATAACCCGATTTTTCATTTTCTCAACAATCTGTACCTTAGGTGTATTTTCCTGCTCTTTTTTAAACGGTTTATGTTCCGCAAGTGCCAGATGTCTGGAATTATAGATCAAAGTATAGCCTGCAATTCCCGTTTTTGACTGATATGCCTTAGATAACCCCCCATCAATGACAAACAATTTTCCATTTGCCTTCACAGGAGTTTCTCCGTCTTTAATTTTTACGGGGACATGTCCATTGATGATGTGAGAACCTTCCAGTGGCAATCCAAAATCTTCCAGAATCTTATTACAATTTTCTTCTTTCATACTAAGCTGATAATAAGGATTCATTGTCTCTTTTCCCACTGCCCTGTCTTCCACAAAGTAATGTTCAAAAGTAGTCATCTTGTCTTTTCCAAATACAGGAGATTTTGACCCACACCACAGATACCACATAAAATCTTTCGCATTTTCACGTTCTTCTCGTGCTTCCTCGTTATCCCCTTTCATAAAATATGCATCCTTGATCCTCTGTTCAATGTGATCCATCAATGCTTTTCCATAATATGCTTTCCCTTCAAAATACATAGTATCAAAGCTGCCGTCCTTATTCATTGGAATGCATCCATGATACAAAAGATTGGAGTTACAGCATTTATACAGACCACCATTTGAATACAAAAATTTAACATGTTTATGCAGCAATTTGCTGTGCTGAAAGGATAGTGCAAGATTTTGGAGCAAATCTTCCTCTTCCTTTGTCAAAGCCAGCGGGTTTTTCGGATCAATAGTTGGAAAATTCATATCTAACATAGGATATTCTTTATCATCAATCTTTACTGTTCCCTTTTCATAATCTATCTTTTCCAACAAAATACGGTCATCCATACAATATCCCGGATGACGCTTTATAATCTGTCCTTCCACCTTAAACTGGATCACTGCGATCGCCTTGTGCATCTTTGCTGCCAATCCGGGATCTACAGCATCATAAATATTCTCATCCAAAATATGAGGAATAAAACGCTCACATGGATCATTCCTGTAAACACTTGCCGCAAACATGGAAAGAGATCTCAGGTTAATCCCATACCCATCTTCTAAGACATCAAAACTATTATAGCTGATAGCAATACGCAGCACATTACAGATGCAGGCAAGATTTCCTGTAGAAGCCCCCATCCAAGAAATATCATGATTTCCCCACTGTATATCTACATCATGGAAATGCATCAATTCTTCCATAATAATATCCGCTCTCGGACCTCTGTCAAAAATATCTCCAATAATATGTAGATTATCAATGGTCAGATTCTGTATCAATTCACTGAGTGCAATGATAAATTTATCAGCAATCCCACTGTCAATGATGGCATGTATGATCTCAGAATAATACAACTTTTTATTTTCATCTGTATAATCTACATGCAGTAATTCATCAATGGCATACGCAAAATCCTGTGGCATTTTCTTTCTCACCTTGGAACGGCTGTATTTTGAGGAAACATCTTTACAGATCTGAACTAAACGATACAGTGTGATCCTCTTCCAGTCGTCACTGGCTCTTCCAGACAAAGTCATTTTATTCAGTACTTTTTCCGGATAATAGATCAGATTGGCAAGCTGTTCCTGCTCTTCCTCTGGAATGATATGTCCAAATGTCTCCTCTATTTTTGCCCGTATGATACCGGACGAACTTCTGAGCAAATGAATAAATGCCTCATATTCTCCATGAAGATCACTGAAAAAATACTCTGTCCCTTTAGGAAGACCACATATTGCCGTAAGGTTGATGATCTCACTGGCAGCTGTCTTTACAGTCGGATACTCACGGGCCATTAGTTTTAAATAGTCCAGATCTCTCATTTTTTTTCCTCCATACTCTGTTCCCTCTTATCTATTACTTATATTCCTTATGATACTCACCCAACTTGCCCCTCTATCTCTATCTTCCTATTACGACGATAGAAATAGAGGACTTTTTCATATCTTAACAAAAATATGCAGATCTGTCACTCTCCAAATGGATTCATGCATCTAATGGATGGATAAACAGCCCGCTTCGCAGCTTTGGCTCAAACCATGTAGATTTTGGCGGCATCAACCGTCCGGCATCTGCTACACAAAACAATTCCTCTATGGAAGTCGGATACATAGAAAATGCCACTGCCATATCTTCATTCACACGGCGTTCCAGTTCTTTTAATCCTCGGATTCCTCCTATAAAATCAATTCTGTCATCTGTTCTAGGATCCTGAATTCCCAAAACAGGAGCCAGCAATGCATTTTGAAGCACCGATACATCCAATCCCTCTACTGGATCTTCACTCTGTATCTTGGATTTTGCTGTCAGCTTATACCACTCTCCCATAAAATACATGCCAAATGTCCCTTTTTCTTCAGGTTGAAACGGATATTTCCCCTTTTTTTCCACTTCAAATACCTCTTGGATCTTTTGAAAGAAATCTTTTTCAGACAATCCATTGATATCTTTTACCACTCGGTTGTATGGTAAAATCTTTAATTCTTCATCAGGAAACAATACAGAAAGGAATTCATTATATCCCTCATCTCCTGTTGTCTTCGGATTTTCTTTTCGTCTCTTTAACCCAACTTTTACCGCAGAGGCTGCCCGATGATGCCCATCTGCAATATAAGTAGCCGGAATTTCTGCAAATAGCTTCTCCAGTCCTTGTGTAACTTCTGCTTCCTTAATTTTCCAAACAGTATGTCCAATCCCATCTTCTGAAACAAAATCATACAATGGCTCTTCTTCCATTTCTCTCCTTAAAATTTCACGGATCTTGGCATTGGCACGGTATGCCAAAAAAATCGGTCCTGTCTGGGCATTCACAGTATCCACATGGCGAATCCTATCCAGTTCTTTTTCTTCTCTGGTATTCTCATGTTTTTTTATGATTCCATCCACATAATCATCCACAGAGGAACATGCGACCAACCCTGTCTGGCTTCTTCCATCCATCACCAGACGATAAATATAATATGCTGCATTCTCATCACGCAGGTACACTCCCTCTTTGATCTGTTCCTGAAGCATATCTTTTGCCTTTTGATATACTTCATCTGCATACATGTCATACTCATCTGCAAACTGTGTTTCTGGACGGTCAATATTCAAAAAAGACAGCGGTTCTTTCTTTGCTGCCTCTTTTGCCTCTTTTCTGCTATAAACGTCATAAGGCAGCGCTGCCACACGGGAAACCACTGCCTTTTCTGGACGAATACACACAAATGGTCTTACTCTTGTCATACCCATCCCTCCTCTTTTATTTTTTATAAATTACCCATACCTCTTTGCTTTGTCTGTAAATAATATAAAGCCTGTCTCTGGGAATATCTGTGTACAGGGGCAATTGCTCCTGTACACAAAATCACATCCCTATTTTCGGGTATTTTCTATTCTGTAAGCACACGCACACGCAAAACTCCATCAATTGCCTGTAACTTTTCTTTCAGATCTGATGTCACATCAGCTTCCACATCCATCATTGTATATGCAACACTATCACGTCCCTTGTTGGTCATATCTTCAATGTTAATGCCAGCTGCCGCCAAAACTCCCGTGATCTGACCGATCATATTGGGGATATTCTTGTGAAGGACTGCTACACGGCTTGCTGTTTTCTTCACTCCCATATCACAGCTTGGATAGTTCACGGAGTTGCGTATATTACCATTTTCCAGATAATCCATCAACTCTTTTACTGCCATCACTGCACAATTGTCCTCAGACTCTTCTGTAGAAGCTCCCAGATGCGGAATTGCAATTACATGAGGCATATGTACTACCTTTGGATTCGGGAAATCTGTTACATACTTCGCCACTTTTCCAGACTCCAATGCTGCCGCAAGTGCATCATCGTCTACCAAAAGATCTCTTGCAAAGTTAAGAAGTACCACCCCATTTTTCATCTCTTCCAGAGTATCAGCAGAAATCATATGTTTTGTATTATCTTTCAAAGGAACATGAATGGTAATATAATCACATTCTTTATAAATTATGTCTACAGAAGTGATATGTTTTACGTCTCTGGAAAGCATCCACGCTGCATTGACAGAAATATATGGATCATATCCATAGACTTCCATTCCCAATGCCGCTGCTGCATTGGCTACCTCTGCACCGATCGCACCAAGACCGATCACACCCAGTTTTTTCCCTTTGATCTCACATCCTGCAAATGCTTTTTTACCTTTTTCTACTGCCTTTGCGATAGCCGGATCTTCTTTGATACTCTTACACCACTCAATACCACCTGTAATATCTCTGGATGCCAAGAAAAGCCCTGCCAAAACCAATTCTTTTACACCATTTGCATTTGCTCCTGGTGTGTTAAATACCACAATTCCATTCTGTGCACATTTATCCAGCGGAATATTATTGACTCCAGCACCAGCTCTTGCCACTGCCAAAAGTTCTTTTGGAAGTTCCATCTCATGCATGGATGCGCTGCGCACCAAAACTCCCTGAGCACCCTCTGTCTCTGTCACCATAGTATAGTCTTCTGTAAACAGATCTGTCCCCAATTTAGAAATTGGGTTTAAGCAATGAATCTTTCTCATACTGCCATCCTCCCCTCACTACAGATTCTTTTCCTCAAACTCTCTCATAAATGCGACCAACTTCTCTACTCCCTCGATCGGCATCGCATTATAAATACTCGCTCTCATACCTCCTACTGTTCTGTGACCTTTCAAATTCACAAAACCTGCTGCCGCTGCCTCTTTTACAAACTTTGCATCCAGTTCTTCATTTCCTGTCACAAATGGTACATTCATCAAAGAACGGTCTTCTTTCACAACAGTACCATGGAACAGCTTACTTTCATCCAGAAAATCATAGAGAATCTTTGCTTTTTTCTCATTATATTCTTTCATTGTAGCAAG
>CAJMNU010000037.1 GCA_905214855.1 uncultured bacterium
AGCGACTATACAAAAGTATATTGAGAGTCAGGGTTAATGGCTAAAGATTCACAAGACTCCTCCCACCACCTGAAGGTAGTGGGAGGAGCCTATGGCAAACGAAAGGATTTAATTTATGAAATGGGACTCCCGGACAATTCAATTGTTCGGGAGTTTGTAGTGTGAGAAAAGAACATAGAAGGGAAAAAATATGGCAAATTTTAAGATGTTGATTCAATATGAGGGAACACGTTATAATGGCTGGCAGAAACAGGAGTCTACAGATCAGACGATACAGGGAAAGATTGAGCAGGTACTCACCCGTTTGTATGAGGAAAATATAGAAATCCATGGATCTGGAAGGACAGATGCAGGTGTACATGCATTGGAACAGGTAGCAAACTTTAAAGTCAGTGAGGAAAAAAATAGATATAAAGAAGATGATATTTTAAAATATCTCAATGAATACCTTCCGCTGGATATCCGTATCTATTCTGTAGAACAGGTGGATGAGCGTTTTCATGCTCGTCTTTCTGCAAAAAGTAAGATCTATGAATATCGGATCGATACTGGAGCAGTAGAAAATGTTTTTTATAGAAGATTTGCTTCAAGGACTGCCGCAGCATTGAATGTGGAACGTATGGAAAAAGCTGCCGCTTTTTGTGTTGGAACTCATGATTTTAGATCATTTTGTGCCAATAAAAAGATGAAAAAATCGACTGTGAGAACAATATATGATATTTCTTTTCATGAAGAAAATCATATTTTGACGATCCGATTTCATGGAGATGGATTTTTGTATCATATGGTCAGGATTATGGTTGGGACATTGATTGAGATTGGAGAGGGAAGAAGGGAAGTGGATGAGATGAAAAAAATCATAGCAGAAAGAGATCGTGGGGCAGCAGGTTACACAGCGCCGCCCCAAGGGTTATGCCTTGTGAAAGTATGGTATACATGAGAGTGTAATGAACTTTGAGAATATAGAAGATCAGATGGAATGTTTTGGGGGATTTTCAAATACAATATACTGCATTCGGTAGTCTCCCCACCAAGTCTGGGGGTGTTCTCCTACAAAATAGTAGGTAGAGAATAAGAGGGATTCTTGATTCCATTTTGCTGAGATACGCAGCAGCATGTGATCCAATGGAAAGATAAGACCTGTATCTTGTCGGAGCATTAAATAATCCAGCTCTTCCTGAGTAAGACATGCGTTTGCTTTTTCTTTTTCTGATGGATCAAGACGAAAATAGTAGCAGTCCACATAATAAGCCTTATAACGCTTTTCTTTCCACATATTTTCTACCATATCAATAACTTCATCTGCAGTCCATTTGCAGACGGTATTTGAATAATTTTGTACTCCTTGCAAGACTTTATCAAAATAAATACCACCTTGAGCCTGCAATGTGTCTGGTGAAATAACTGGATATTTTTCACGGAGGATCATGCGCTGTTTTAGCTTTTCGATGATACAGATATCAGCAGGAAGCCATGAGACACTGTCAAGAGTTTCTCTGGTAAGCCATTTAGATGATCCGTGTTCCAATAACTTGATCTCTTCTCCTTCTATCATGCTGCAAAGATAACAGTATAAGGTCAGGTGAAAGTCTGGATAATCATATTCTGTTATATCAAATAAGCCATTGATCCGGACTGTGATCCCAAGTTCTTCTTGGATTTCACGCAGCAGAGCTTTTTTTGGCCTTTCGCCTTGTTCTATTTTTCCACCAGGGAATTCCCAACCACCGCAAAAAGCACCATATCCTCTCTGTGCTGCAAAAATACTGTTGTTTTTTTGAATGATCGCAGCAGCAACTTTAACATGTTTCATAAATAAATCCTTTCGTTTGTCATGGGCGGAAACCCACTACCTTTAGGTGATGGGTAGTTGCCAAATAAACCTCACAGTGTATGATCATATTGTTACAGAAAAAGCACCAGACTGTATTTTTCAGTTAGAAATACAGTCGGTGCCTGTTTTTTAGTTTTTCTTTAAAAGGAATAGAATCGTGTACTTATCGTAAGAAACATCCTGATTATTTAGGCTGCTTGCCGATGTAAGCTAAGATACCACCATCTACATAAAGGATATGACCATTTACGAAGTTGGATGCATCAGATGCTAAGAATACAGCTGGTCCGCCCAGATCTTCTGCTTCTCCCCAACGTGCTGCTGGTGTCTTTGCAATAATGAACTGGTCAAACGGATGACGGCTTCCATCTGGTTGGATCTCACGCAGTGGTGCTGTCTGTGGTGTTGCGATATATCCAGGTCCGATACCATTACACTGGATGTTGAATTCACCATACTCAGATGCAATGTTCTTGGTCAGCATCTTCAGACCGCCTTTTGCTGCTGCATATGCGGATACTGTCTCACGACCTAACTCAGACATCATGGAGCAGATGTTGATGATCTTTCCGTGACCTTTTTTGATCATGCTCGGGATCACTGCCTTTGCCATGATGAACGGTCCATTTAAGTCGATGTCGATAACCTGACGGAACTGTGCTGCTGTCATCTCGCACATCGGGATTCTCTTGATGATACCTGCATTGTTTACCAGAATATCAACAACTCCTACCTCAGCTTCGATCTTCTGGATCAGTTCGCCTACCTGATCTTCATTGGTAACGTCACATACATAACCATGTGCCTGAATACCTTCTTCTTTGTAAGCAGCAAGACCTTTGTCTACCAGCTCCTGATTGATGTCATTAAATACGATAGTTGCGCCAGCGCCAGCCATTGCCTTTGCGATCGCAAAACCGATTCCGTAAGATGCACCTGTAACCAGTGCGATCTTTCCTTCCAGAGAAAAACTATTTAAATTTCCCATTGCTTTGAACCTCCTCGTTCCCTTATATTATACTCTTTGATAGGTTAGATATGAAATATCTATATCTGTTTTATATTTTATCATATTTTTTAAAAAACGCCAATAAAATTATGGAAATCTGTCTTTAAAAATTGTATAATGGGGGAAAATGTGAGTAAAAATCTGATTATGACAAATAAAAGGAGGGTGCGTATGAAACTATTGACATATAAAGAAAATGAGAGCAGCAAAGAAAAATTGGGTGTATTGGATCAGAGTGAACAATGGGTATATCCGCTTTTGTCTTTAGGAATTGAATATCAGGCGATGGCAGAGTTAGTTTCTGCGATCCGTGATGAAGAAATGCATAAGTTAGAAGAAGCGTGTGCAAAATCTCCAGAAACTGTTACAGGAGCTGTCCGTGTTGAAGAGATTCATCTTCTTGCACCGATTCCAGTTCCAGCTCAGGATATTGTCTGTCTGGGAATCAATTATATGGCTCATGCTGAAGAGTCTGCACGTTTCAAGAATGAAAAATTTACAGGGGAGCGTCCCCATGCAGTTTATTTTTCAAAACGTGTCAATGAATGTCTGAAACCAGATGGAATGATCCCTTCTTATCCGGGATTTGTGGAAAGTTTGGATTATGAATGTGAACTTGCAGTTATTTTGAAGAAAGATGCAAAGAACGTGCCTGCTGATAAGGCAAAAGACTATATTTTTGGTTACACTATTTTAAATGATGTCAGTGCAAGAGATATTCAGAACCGCCATAAACAGTGGTATTTTGGAAAAAGTTTAGATGGATTCTGTCCGATGGGACCTTGGATCGTGACTGTAGATTCTTTAGAATTTCCACCTAAAGTTTCCGTGACTACTCATGTGAATGGGGAACTTCGTCAAAATGCGAACACCAAAGATCTGATTTTTGGATTGGAACATATTATCAGTGAGTTATCAAAAGGAATGACATTAAAGGCGGGTACTATCATTTCTACAGGCACACCATCTGGTGTAGGAATGGGATTTACGCCTCCTAAGTTCCTGAAATCAGGGGATGTTGTGGAATGCAGTATTGAGGGCATCGGAACTTTGAAAAATACAGTAGAATAGAGATTAGGATATCAAAGAATATCAAAAAATCTTAAAGAATCTTAAAGGATATCAAAGAATATCATTTGAAAAAGGACATTAAATGATAGCAACATAAAACATGAAAAGAAAAATTCCCGAACAGATCAATAAGTTTGTGTCGGGAATTTTTTGTATACAAGATATGATTTTTATGTTGTTGTTTGATCTTATCTATCGATTTTTTTCAATTCCATGTCTTTAGGAAGTGTCAAGTTTAAAAGAATAGCCACAATGAAGACAACTGCTACGACATTGGAAGCAAAGACTGACTGTAAAATTTCAGGGAAAATATGCCAGATATCTGTTTCACTTGCTGCTGTAAATCCAATTCCAATGGAAAGTGACAATGCTGCAATGGTAATATTTCTCTGTGTAAATCCAGCTTTGGAAAGCATTTCAATACCAGAAGTCAGGATTGTTCCAAACATCATGATCGTACAGCCACCCAGTACAGACTCTGGGAGAGAAGCAAAAAAGTTGCCGATCGGAGGAAGCAGTCCGGCTAAAATCATACAGGCTGCACCAGTCATAATAGTAAATCGGTTTACTACTTTGGTCATTGCGATCAATCCAACATTCTGAGAAAATGATGTAACAGGAGGACATCCTAAAAGAGATGAAAATGCGGATGCATAGCCGTCACAAGCCAGAGAGCCGGTGATCTCTTTTAAAGAAATTTCACGTTTTAGACCACTGGATGCCATTGCTGTCGTGTCCCCGATGGTTTCAGCAGCTGATACCAGAAAAATGATAGCAACGGAAAAAATAGCTCCCAGATGAAATTCTGGCATATAAGGAAGGAATTTTGGAAAGGCGATCATTCCTCCGGATAAGATAATGGAAAGATCTATTTTTCCCATAAAAATAGCTACAATATAGCCTACGATCAGTCCAACAAGAACAGAAAGTTGTTTGAGATATCCTTTTGCCTTGATATTCCAGATCAGGCAGGTCAGTAAGGTGATCGTGCCAAGCAGAAGATTCTGTGCAGAACCGAAATCTTCTGTGTAGCCGCCGCCAAATGATCTTGCACCCACAGTAAACAGGGAGTATCCGATTGCTGTTACAACAGAGGCAGATACGATAGGCGAAATGATTTTTTTCCAGTATTTTGCCAGAAGACCTAAAGTACCTTCTATGATACCTCCGACTAAAACAGCACCAATGACTGCGGGATATCCATAGTTGGCTGCTACAGTACTGAGAATGGTCACAAACGTAAAGCTCACTCCCATAACAATAGGAAGACCAGACCCAATTTTCCATATAGGGTATAATTGGATCAAAGTTGCAATTCCGGCAATAAACATTGCATTTTGAAGAAGAATGGCAATCTCAGCCTGACTAAGACCACCTGCTGCTGCAATGATTGTTATGGGAGTCAGGTTGGATACAAACATCGCTAAGATGTGCTGGAGTCCGAATGGGATAGCCTTCATAATCGGAACACGTCCATCCAGATTATAAATGTTTGCCACATTTTGGCTCTGTTGGTTTTTCATAAGTACATTTCCTTTCCTTTTTAAGTATACTTTTGGTAGTATAAGTTTTTACTTATATATAGTAAAAATCTTCTTTTTTAGTTTACAGGAAAAAATGAGTTTGTCCAGACCCAAAATGTTTTTTATAAGATTTAAAAATACAATCTATTTATGTTACATATCCAGATTTTGAGATAGATCCATTGTTTTAACAGGCTTAGGAAGTTTTATTTTTTGGATGATACCAATGATCTGTCCCGATAATATTACTGTCAGAAGAGAATACATGATCTGATGTAATGGTATATAGCTAAGAGACATTAACAAGACAATAAGATCACTGATTAAGTAAATCCATTGGATGTCTACAGGAAGTACTTTGGATAGGCTCATGGCAAGAGCATCATCTCCTGTAGGAGCACCACCAATCCGCACACAGATTCCGATACTAATACCTACGAATAAAGCTCCAACTACAGCTGCCAGAAGTGGCATCTCAGCAATCTGAGGAAACAGAGGATCAAATTGTTCAAATATTCCATAGAAACCGGAAAACCCTATTGCTGAGATAAAAGAAAATACAAGGAATCGTTTTCCAAGAAGTTTCCATCCTAAAAGATAACATAATGATGTTAGAAGAAAACCGGAAATGGATGGGGAAATATCAAACCAATGTTCAAGAAGAAGTGTCAGTCCTAAAATACCTCCTTCCGTAACATGAGATATGGAATGGACATTATAAAGCCCAAAGGCAAGCAAGGCACTTGCGCCTAGTAAAAGCAGTATAGAAGATACTTTAATTTCTTTAAAAATAGAACGCATTTTTGATTTCCTTTCTTTTTTTATCTTAAAATTAGTATAAACTCTAGTATAATACCAGAGTCAAGCAGAAAATGATAGATTTGTCATTCTATTCTAAATTACAATAATAGTTGAGATTAAAAACATAGCTTTATGAGAAGTGAAAGGGATGTGTTTATGAAACAGTATTTTAAAATTGGAGAAATTTCTAAATTATATGGTATTGGTGTGGATTCCATCCGTTATTATGAAGAAATTGGACTTATCAAACCAGAGCGATCAAAAGCCGGATATCGTCAGTATAGTATTCATGATATATGGAGACTTAATGTGATCCGTGACTTGCGTTCCATTGGTTTTACTATGGAGCAGACAAAAGAGTATTTGGATGATCATACCACGGCATCTTCCTTGAAACTTTTAGAAGAAGAGCAGAGAGCAATACAAAAACAGATGCTGCTTTTACAAAAACTTCAAAAAAATGTAGAACATCGTTTGCATACTCTTCGCTTGGCTCAGACTTTACCCTTGAATGAGATTACTCAGATTGAGTTGCCTTGCCGTCACTGTCATGGTCTGTTGGAGGGATATAAAGCAGCAGAAGAAATGGATCTGTTGATGAAACGCCTGATTAATTTAGATAAAAAGAGGTTATATATTATTGGAAATAATCAAATGGGAACAGTGATTTCTCTTTCAGCTCTTCTTGATGAAAAGGTACTTTCGTATCAATCTGTGTTCCTGATTGATGAGCAGGGAGAACATTGCATTCCCGAAGGGGATTATCTGTGCGTGACTTATCGGGGCAGTTATAGTCAAAGTATTGAGTGGGGGTGGAAACTTACAGAATATGCTAAAGATCATGATTTGACAGTTTCTGGAGATTTGTTAGAGATTCTTTGGGTGGATATCCATACTACCTCTGATGAAACAGAGTATATTACTCAACTACAGCTTCCTGTTAAAAGAGTATTAAAAAATGTTTAATACTGTTGTTCACATATTTATCATAACCTAATATGTTGCCTCATAAGATGGTAAAAAAGAAATTCAGGGGTAATCCCATGAAAGAGTATATTGAAAAACGGGCAGTTGCCATCGCAAACTACATTATAGAACATAATGCTACAGTAAGACAGACAGCTAAAAAGTTCGGAATAAGCAAGTCTACTGTACATATAGATGTAACAAAAGAGGTGTTTTTGTGAAGGTTGTTTATGAGGTGAGGTAAGAGTGTTTAGTGGGGTTAAGACTTTTATATGTAACAACACGTGTTCAAAAGGTACGATTTAAGCGAAAAAAGCCTCGTGACCATGAGAAAAATAAAAGCAAAAAGTATTCTGTGATAAAGTATAAAGGATTAGAAGAGAAAATGTCTCTTCTAGTCTTTTTTAGTGAGAAAGTAGTTGGTGTGTTTGCTTTTGAAGCTATAAGAAGTATAGTAAAATTTGCACCGGAGGGAACGGGACACCGTGTTAAGATTAAACGATTTTAATTATTTAACTTAATGCAAATGTAAAGTTCTTATGTCGTTACCGATTCAAAAGGAACGCTTTGGAATGCACTTCAAGAAAAAAGGAAAGCACATGCTGGAGGAGCGTATGAAAAAATTAATTCGAGGTGAATGTAATAGAATAACTAGTAATTAAAAGGATTATAAGGTTTGGTATAAAGATTTGTATTGTAAATTGTGTGTACGTGATATATAATAAAAGTACTTGACAAAGAATTATTGTTGTGATATATTGCTATATTTTATAGGAGGTGCGTTAAATGAATAATATGTTAAGAAAAAGAATAAATGAATTAGCTTATGACATTTTAGCTGTATATGATATTGCCACTCCTATTGATAATATTGAATCTGTTGTCAAAAAAATCGGAGGACAAATTCAAGAAACTGATGAATTGGATTTTTTAACTGATGGAAAAGTAAAAAAAGATAGAGATTCATTTATTATAGCTGTACCAGAAAGTCAATCAAATAGTTTGAGACGTAATTTTACGATTGCTCATGAACTTGGTCATTTGTTCTTGCATATGGGATATCAGATAGATGAGGAGTTATGGAAAAATTCTGACAATATGATACTTAATAGGTTTGGTAATTCTGAGAGAGAATTAGAAGCTAATGAATTTGCAGCAGCTTTTTTAATGCCAGAGAAAGAGTATAAAAGAATTGCTGAAAAATATTCTGAAGGAAATACTGTTTTTATTAGGAAAGTTGCAGAGTATTTTAATGTTTCTGTTGAGGCTGCATCATACAGAGGAAAGTGGTTGGGATACTTACAATGGTAGAAAATAGTATTTTAAAGAAATATAAGGATATCACCATTGACATAGACAATCAACAAGAGTATATTTCCCAGGATAGTGAAGATGATGGCGAAAATGTACTCTTGTTTTTTTCGTTCGATATCGTCAATTCTTCCTTATATAAAACAGTTAATTATTACGGATGGTCGATTGTACTTGATTATATTTTAAGTTCTATAAGAGTAAATGTGAAAAGTAAAATAAAAAGTGCTGAAGTGTGGCGTGTATTAGGCGATGAAGTAATATTTATTGTGAAAATCTGCGATAAAGAGGTACTATTTGAATATATTGAAATAATCTATGATATCCTGACAACATATTGTGAGAAGATAGAAGATGGAACTCTATTCGAAGATATCGATGGCATTTCGGACGTTGTTACAGAACTAGTAAAACTTCAAGATGTTGTTTCGCTACAGAGTACAGCTTGGATTGCTAATGTTACTGATAAAAAATCAATTATGAGAAATAAGCTTAAGAACAAGTATGTAGAAAATGTTTTTGAAGAAATTGAGGAAAATCCACGTTATAAATTTTATGAATTTATGGGGATAGATATTGATATTGGTTTTAGACTTTCAAAAGAAACAAGAGCAGGAAGATTAACACTTAGTTTTGAATTAGCATATTTGATGGCGTTGGATTCTAAAAAGAAATATACAAAATTGCTTAATATCGTATCGTATCGTAGCTTGAAAGGTGTTTGGAACGAAGCGTCATATCCAATAATATGGTATTATGACAAGAGTAAACATAAGAATGTATCTTTCCAAAGAAGTATGCCATTTGATGCTGTTGAACAAGATGAAATCTATATTGAATATTTTGGGAAAAAAAGATTTGCAGAATATATGTATAAAGATGTAAAAAGTGCGTTGATAAAAGTATGCAAAGATAGGAAGTTAAAAAATAAGATTTCTAATATTGAACGGGTGATTCAGAAAGATGCCTCTGAGAACAAACAATATATAAATACTGCTAGGTTAGAATTACATTGTGTTGCTGTATGTTTTGATAAAAATGGCAATATTTTTTGTGTACAAAGAAATGATAACACACATATGCCGTTAAAATGGGAATTCGGTTGTGCCAAAGCCAATTATTCAGAACAGTTGGTTGATACTGTTATGCAACAATATAAAAGAGACTTTAATCTAGACATTACTTTGTATACAGATTCACATAGAAATGATGAGCAACCAGTCCCGATTGCAATTTATACAATCGATAAAAAGATAGAGATGCATAAAGGAATCATTTTTATTGCTTTGATGAAAACAAATGATGTTATAATTAAAAGTGGAAAATATGTTGATTATAAATTTGTTAGTAGGAAAGATTTAGTGACAATTAATGAAGATGATTATGTCCCAGATGCTTTGGATACAATGAAAAAGGCATTTGATTTGTATGAGGAGGTTTATGGTAATGAATGATAGAGTAGAATTCTATGAGAAAAATTTAGAACGAGTTAATTACTGGTTACAATTTGCAGAGGCAAAGAATGCTGCTATGATAGCATTTGTTGTTGCAATTTTAGCAGTCTTGAGTAGTTTTTTTGAAAAGCATCTAGTCATGTTGTTGGTAGTATCGATTGTGTATTTATGCGGAATGATTATTTCAATTTGCTCAATGTTTCCAAAGGGCAACATGAATGTAGATGAAAAGGACGGAGAGTATAAAGAAACAGACAATTTGTTGTATTGGAAAGATATTGCTAAATATTCAAAAACTGACTATGTTGAAACTGTTAATCAGAGATTATTTGCAAACGTTAATCAAAATACATTAAATGACTATGAAATCATGCTTGCCGAAGAAATAATTGCAAATGCAAGAATTGCTAATTACAAATATAGTAAGTTTGATTTGGCAAGCAAAGTTGTAATTGTGGGAACTGTGTTAGTTCCGATTTTTTTAATAATTATTGCTTAACGTTAAGCAATGAACAAAGAGCCATTATTTTGTCAGTTGTTTTTTCTATAGTATCTGCCGGGGGTGTATGGTAAAAAATCGATTTGTATTTGGAGGTACAGATTTTGAATTCTTAATTCAAACAGCAATAGTGGATAAGCGACCAGAACCTTGGATAATATTAGTGCTATTCATACCTTTGATGATTATTGGTTTTGTAAATATATGGAATCTTATTAAAGATAGAAAACTCACAGTCTAACCACAATTTAATATTCATAGTTTTACCGGGCAGGAAATCTGAATGATCTCCTGCTATTTTTATTTTGAAAATGATAGGTGCTTTTGATTTAGGAGGATGAATTCATCTGGAAATTAAGTTAAAAATATTTCACTTTTTATATTGACATTTGGAAATTAGAGTGATATATTTATAACATCAAAAGTGCGAAATATATAACATTGGAGGAAGAAACATGAATAAAAAAGTATCTTTAAGAGAAATTGTTGGAACAAAAATAATCTACGCAATCATTCTTGTATCTTACTACTGGATGTGGGCAAGAACGGATTGGAAAGACTGGTATCTAACTTTACAGCTTGTACTTGGCTGTTTCCTTGCTACTTTTTTTGCATTTCAGCAAATGAGAATTAAGAAATACAAAAAGGAAGGTGTTGATGAAATGGCCGAGCGAAACTTGAAACGATGTGACTCATGTTGCTTGAAGGTTTTTGTTGCTGTTATGGTTGTAGTTGCCTGGGGATGTGCTCTTTTGGGTCATGTTGATGATATCAATATGGGAGTAGTTGGGTGGATTATAGTTTTATCTATTTTGACTTTATCTATTATTAGAACATTGATGTTTGTGATTATAGATAGCAAGGGGGTATGATATGGCTCTTGTTACAAAAATTAAAGAATATCGTGAGCAGGCAGGATATAAGCAAAGCGAACTTGCAGAGCTTGTTGGTGCGAGACGAGAAACGATCGTTCATCTTGAAAATGGCAGATATAATCCGTCTCTTAAATTAGCTATGGATATTGCAAAAGTATTTCATGTTACAGTGGAGGAGTTATTTGAATTTGTAGAAGATGAAAAATAAAATTTAGACATTTTCTTACTAATAAATCTTTACATCTTGACTAAGCAGGAGATCCGAAAAAGACTCTTGCTTTTTTGTACCCAAAAATGAATATGGAATTCTAAGGTACTTGCTGTTTTCATTTTTAAAATGACAGGTGTTTTTGCTTTGGTAGGCAGGAAAACTTTTTCATTCTATAGGATGAAGAAGTATAATGTTAACAACAAATCCCAGCTTGTAGAACTGAAAAACACGGTAAGAAGATTTATAAAATATGCGACTGAGTAGGTAGGACTAAATACTCCTATGATTTCGATTTTGAAGTCATAGGGGTATTTTTTTGTGCAGAAAAATAAAAAATTTCCTTTTCCACCCTGTATTTTCCCCTCTGAGCCTTTCGT
>CAJMNU010000038.1 GCA_905214855.1 uncultured bacterium
AAGTAGGAATGAAACATAAAAGTTTATAACTTTTTATAAGTTTTCAGTAACGGAATCATGAGACTCATTATTGTGACAGGAATGTCAGGAGCAGGAAAGAGTACTGCTCTGAAAATTTTAGAAGATTTTGGATTTTATTGTGTGGATAATCTTCCAATCCCTCTGGTAGAGCAGTTTTTGGATCTGGTTTTGGAAAATTCCGGAGATATCAAGGATGCGGCATTGGGAATCGATATCAGAACAGGAGATGATCTGCCGGAGCTTGGAAATATTTTAAAACATTGGAAAGAAAAACAATATGAGTATCAAGTTGTATTTTTGGATTCCAGTGATGACACATTGATCAAGCGTTATAAGGAAACAAGAAGAAGCCATCCACTGGCTGTTGGGGGAAGGATTGACCGTGGGATCGTGGCGGAACGCAAGCAGATGGCTTTTTTGAAAGAAGAGGCAGACTATATTATTGATACCAGTAAGCTGTTGACTAGAGAATTACGTCAGGAGCTGGAAAATATTTTTGTGCAGGGAAAAGAGTACCGCAATCTGTATGTCACAGTCCTGTCTTTTGGTTTTAAATATGGAATTCCGGTGGATGCAGATCTGGTCTTTGATGTACGTTTTCTGCCAAATCCTTACTATGTGGAGACACTTCGCCCCAAAACGGGAAATGACAAAGATGTACAGGAATTTGTGATGCAGGGAGGAAAGGCACAGTGCTTTTTAGATAAATTGTATGATATGCTTCAATTCCTGCTTCCTAATTATGTGCTGGAAGGAAAGAATCAATTAGTTATTGGAGTCGGATGTACAGGGGGAAAGCATCGTTCTGTTACAATTGCCAATGCGCTGTATGAACGCCTGAAAGGGCAGAGTGATGAATATGGACTGAAAATAGAACACAGAGATATTGAAAATGACAGCCGGAGAAAGAAGTAAAAACAGACAACAGGCAGAATGGAGGCACATATGTCTTTTTCTTCAAGGGTAAAAGATGAGTTGTCTCATCAGATGAGTACAGCACGTCACTGCCAGATTGCAGAGATAGCCGCAATTATCAGTTTGTGCGGCAGGATCCAGATTTCAGAAGAGGAACATTATTGTATCCGGATTCATACAGAAAATGTAGCAGTTACAAGAAAGTACTTTACATTATTGAAAAAAACATTTAATATAAATACGGACATTTCGATTCGAAGGAACGCATATCTTAAAAAAAATCAGGTTTATACAGTGATCATTGGGAATCATGAGGATGCATTGCGGGTTTTGCAGGCAACAAAACTTTTAAAGAGCGACGGGGACATTGGTGAAAACATGGAACTTGTCGGAAATGTTGTCATCCAGCAGCCGTGCTGCAGGCGTGCATTTATCCGAGGTGCTTTTTTAGCCTCGGGTTCTATCAGTGATCCGGAAAAGTTTTATCATTTTGAGATCGTATGCTCTACAGAGGAAAAGGCAAGACAACTGCAGAGTATTATTGCAACGTTTGACCTTGATGCCAAAATTGTACAGAGAAAGAAATATTTCATAGTGTACATTAAGGAAGGCAGTCAGATCGTTGATATCTTAAATGTGATGGAAGCTCCGCAAAGTTTGATGGAACTGGAAAACATCCGGATTCTCAAAGAAATGCGCAACAGTGTAAACCGTCAGGTGAATTGTGAAACTGCAAATATCAATAAAACAGTTTCAGCGGCTGTAAAACAGATTGAGGATATTGAGTACATTAAAGAACGATATGGATTTGAACATTTGCCTGAAAATCTGCGTGAAATTGCAGAGGCTCGGCTTCTTCGCCCAGAGGCTACATTAAAGGAGTTGGGAGAAGCTATGAATCCTCCTGTTGGTAAATCAGGGGTGAATCATAGGCTGAGAAAATTGAGTACATTGGCAGCATCATTGCGTGAAAATTCAGAGCATAGACAAAATACAGAGCATTTGTCTGTGCAGTAGTAAACAAGAGATACTAAAAAGAGTGTGGGTCAGTGTGGCAGCACTTATGGAATGAGGAGGAGAATTATGACAAAAAAGGCGGTTACAATTGAGATTTCATCTGGATTGGAGGCGCGTCCGATTGCGATGCTCGTTCAGGTTGCAAGTCAGTTTGAGAGCAGCATCTATGTAGAATGTGATAACAAAAGAGTCAATGCGAAGAGCATTATGGGTATGATGACATTGGGATTATCTGCAGGAGAGCAGGTGACAGTGGAGGCTGATGGTGTGGATGAATCTGCCGCAGTCGATGAGATTGAAAAATATCTGAAGAATAAATAATAAGTAACCTATTTTGCTGGCAAAAGGGATTGCTGCAGCTGAAGAGATTCAGTGGTGCAGTGATCCCTTTTCTCTTTTTTTCTGTTTCCAAATATGGTACACTAAACATACCGCAGACAAAGAGATAGATGATATCTTTGCTTATATCATATAAAAGGTGATGTGGGATAAAAAGAATACAAAAAGTTAGAGAGATTATGGAAAGAAAGGGGATTATATGGCATTTACACATTTACATGTGCATACAGAATATAGCTTGCTGGATGGCTCTTGCAAGATTAAAGAATTGGCTGCAAGGGCAAAAGAACTGGGAATGGACAGTATAGCGGTAACAGATCATGGCGTAATGTATGGTGTGATTGATTTTTACCGTGCAGCAAAGGAAGTTGGGATTAAGCCGATTATTGGATGCGAAGTATATGTTGCCCCGGGATCCAGATTTGATAGGGAGATGGGGAGTGGTGAAGACCGATATTATCATTTGGTGCTTCTTGCAGAAAATAATATAGGATATTCCAATTTGATGAAGATTGTTTCCAAGGGATTTGTAGACGGATTTTACTATAAACCGCGTGTGGATTATGAGGTCTTGTCAAAATACCATGAGGGAATCATCGCTCTGAGTGCATGTCTTGCCGGCGAAGTGGCAAGAATGCTACAGAGAGGAATGTATGAGGAAGGACGGGCGGCAGCACTGCGTTATCAGGAAATTTTTGGAAAGGGGAATTTTTTTCTGGAGATGCAGGATCATGGCATTGCAGCGCAAAAGAATGTAAATAGTGCATTGATGCGTATGAGTAAAGAGACAGGAATTGGCTTGGTTGCAACCAATGATATCCATTATACATTAGAAACAGATGCAAAAGCGCATGATATCCTTCTGTGCATTCAAACAGGGAAAAAAGTAACAGACGAAAACCGTATGAGATATGAGGGAGGACAGTATTATTGTAAATCAGAAGAAGAGATGAAAAAACTGTTTCCCTACGCACCAGAGGCTTTGGAAAATACACACAAGATCGCAGATCGCTGTAATGTGGAGATTGAGTTTGGTGTGACCAAACTGCCTAAATTTGATGTACCAGACGGACTCACTTCGTGGGAATATCTAAACCAGCTCTGTGATAAAGGATTTCAGGAACGCTATCCAAATGATGATGGAACACTGAGACAAAAGATGAAATATGAGCTGGATGTCATACACAATATGGGATATGTGGATTACTTCCTGATCGTTTGGGACTTTATCCATTTTGCAAGATCACATGATATCATGGTAGGACCGGGGCGTGGATCGGCAGCGGGAAGTATTGTCTCTTACTGCCTTGGAATTACAAGTATTGATCCAACACAGTACAATCTTTTGTTTGAGCGTTTTTTGAATCCAGAGCGTGTTTCCATGCCAGATATCGATATTGACTTTTGCTTTGAAAGAAGGCAGGAAGTCATTGATTATGTGGTGCAAAAGTATGGAAAAGATCAGGTAGTACAGATTGTAACATTTGGTACTCTGGCAGCAAAGGGTGTCGTAAGGGATGTGGGACGTGTTTTAGATATGCCATATGCCCAGTGTGATGCCATTGCAAAGATGATTCCTGATGATTTGGGTATGACATTGGATAAGGCATTGAAAATGAGTCCTGATTTAAAAAGTGCGTATGAGAACGACGAACAAGTACGTTTTTTGATTGATATGTCAAAGCGTTTGGAGGGGCTTCCAAGACATACATCCATGCATGCAGCAGGGGTTGTGATCAGCAGGACGAATGTAGATGAGTATGTTCCGCTTTCTAGGGCAGCAGACGGAACGATTGTGACTCAGTTTACAATGACAACACTGGAAGAATTAGGTCTTTTGAAAATGGATTTTCTGGGGCTTAGAACACTTACAGTAATACAGCATGCTGTACAACATATTGAAAAAAATCATGGGATCAAACTGGATTTGGATCAGATTGATTATAATGATAAGAAAGTCTTGGATTCCATTGGCACTGGAAAGTGTGATGGTGTGTTTCAGTTAGAAAGTGCCGGAATGAAGAGCTTTATGAAGGAACTAAAACCAGAAAGTCTGGAAGATATCATTGCAGGTATTTCCCTGTATCGTCCCGGACCAATGGATTTTATTCCTAAATACCTTGCCGGAAAGAATGATAGAAAGTCTATTTCTTATGCAACACCATTGTTAAAACCTATTTTGAGTCCTACATATGGATGTATTGTTTATCAGGGTGCGACTCGTTCCTAGTTTAAATAAACAAAGACTAGGCACATGAAAGATTTTCTTTTATGTAGAACTGCAATTTCAAAGTATGGAATGAAGGGGGTAACGTCCCGAAACATACTCTTTGATACTCCGACTAGCATGATAAGACGAAAGTGTAAGTGTTAGAAGCTCGGTGAAGTCGGCAGAAAGAAACCTAAGTTTAAGAAATAATGGAGTAAGGCGGATACAAAAGAGCCCAGAGCCTATCTGCCATGAAAAATTAAAGTATGGGATATGGTTTATGATATGCCGGAAGTCTATAAAGTTTCTATGGTGAGTATGTCGTAAAGACTGACGAACTCAAGAATTTAAAAGGTCTAGATACAACTTTATGGAAACATAAAGAACCGCTCCAGCGGTGTTAGTGCGGTAAAGTAAGAATCTTGGTCATGAAATACCGTAGTATGCGAAATCTTCGGATGGCGGGCATATTTGAGCTAACAGGTCTATATTGAGCACCTAAAGAAACGATGTACAGATAGAAATTGTGGAACGAGGAAAGATATCGAATATCTAATGTAATAAGTAAAATAAGTTAGATATAAATTGACGAAGAAGAATAAGCAGTTGAATCGATGTTGAAAAGCAGTGTTCGAACCAATGAAGTTCCTGTAACGGGAATGGAGGAATGGGCACAAGTCATTGTAACTTTTATAGATTTGAAATGGAGTAAATAGATTCATTCAAAATGAAGTAAATGGATTCGTTCAAATAGAATAGAGATTTCATGAATGGGAGTTACAACGATGGAACGCCGTGTGCGGGGAAACTCGCACGCACGGTGTGGAGTGGGGGAAAACCCAGAGATACAGTCAAAGGGTTACCTATCACTATAACAAGTTATGCAGATCGTTCGTGATCTGGCAGGTTATACTATGGCACGCAGCGATCTGGTGCGTAAGGCGATGTCAAAGAAAAAGGCAGATGTCATGGAGGAAGAACGCAAGAACTTTGTTTATGGCAACGAAAAAGAAGGTATCAAGGGATGTATTGCGAATGGAATTGACGAAAAGACAGCAAATCAGATTTATGATACGATGATTGATTTTGCAAGGTATGCTTTTAATAAGTCCCATGCAGCTGCTTATGCAGTTGTATCCTATCAGACAGCATATTTAAAGTATTATTATCCAAGAGAATATATGGCAGCTCTTATGACATCCGTGATGGAAAATGTGACAAAAGTATCAGAATATATCCTAACTTGCCGTCAGATGAATATTAAGATCTTACCTCCGGATATTAATGAAGGAGAGAGTGGTTTTTCTGTATCTGGCGATTCCATCCGTTATGGGCTTTCTGCGATTAAAAGTGTGGGAAAATCTGTAGTCAATGCGATTTTGCAGGAGAGAGACAGAAAGGGGAAATTTAATTCTCTGGAAGACTTTGTCGAGCGCATGAGCAACAGAGAAGTCAACAGGAGGACATTGGAAAGTTTTATTAAATCAGGGGCATTAGACAGCCTGCCGGGAACCAGAAAACAGAAGATGATGGTGGCAGGGGGGATGTTAGATCAAAAAGCAAAGGAAAAGAAGACAGGGATGGAGGGACAGCTCAGTCTGTTTGATTTTGCGCCAGAAGAAGAAAAGGAACATTTCCGTATTTCTTTTCCGAATGTAGGAGAATTTGGAAAAGAAGAACTTCTTGCGAATGAAAAAGAAACTCTTGGAATTTATATCAGTGGTCATCCAATGGAAGAATACGAGGCTTTATGGAGAAAGAACATTACAGCCACAACAATTCAGTTCATGGTAGATGAGGAGACGGGTGAGGCGCAGATAAAAGATGGCACATATGTAACGATTGGTGGTATGATTACTTCAAAAACGGTGAAACTTACCAAAAGAAATCAAATGATGGCTTTTTTGACAGTGGAAGATCTAATGGGAAGTGTAGAGGTTTTGGTATTTCCAAAGGATTATGAGAGTAAACGTCAGATGCTCATAGAAGAAGAAAAGGTGTTCATACGTGGCAGAGCATCAATTGGAGATGAACCAGTTGGAAAAGTGATCATGGAACAGATAATCCCGTTTTCTGATGTTCCCAGAGAACTTTGGATCCAATATTCAAATAAGGCGGCATGGGAAAAGGGACAGAAGGATCTTTTGGAGTCTATTCAGGATTCCGATGGAGACAGCCATGTGATCATTTATTTGGAGCAGGAAAAAGCGATAAAAAAACTTCCTCCCAATTATGATGTCCAGATTGATCTGCCACTTTTGGAGAGACTGAGAGGACAACTTGGTGAAAAAAATGTCAAAGTAGTAGAAAAAACTATTGAAAAGATAGGCAAAATGCATTAGAATAATTTTTGATGTTAGATTCAAAATACCTTGTACCCCCTAACATCAAAAATATGGATACTTGGGATATGGCAATCAATTACGAGATGGAGGTAATTGCTATGGCAAAGGAAGTAAAGACAATTGGTGTTTTGACCAGTGGAGGTGACGCGCCAGGTATGAACGCGGCAATCCGTGCGGTCGTTCGTACAGCCATTCATAAAGGATTAAAAGTAAAAGGTATTATGAGAGGCTACGCCGGCCTGCTGGAAGAAGAAATTGTGGATATGGACTCAACCAGTGTATCTGATATTATTGGACGCGGCGGTACGATCTTATATACTGCAAGATGTATGGAGTTTACAACCTCAGAAGGTCAAAAGAAAGGCGCAGATATTTGTAAGAAACATCACATTGATGGTCTGGTAGTCATTGGAGGAGACGGATCTTTCCGAGGTGCCGGAAAACTGGCTGCTTTGGGAATCAATACAGTAGGAATTCCTGGAACGATCGACTTGGATATTGCATGTACCGACTACACAATCGGTTTTGACACTGCTGTCAATACCGCAATGGAGGCGATCGACAAGGTTCGTGATACATCTACATCACATGAAAGATGCAGCATTATCGAAGTTATGGGACGCAATGCAGGATACATTGCATTATGGTGTGGTTTTGCAAATGGTGCAGAGGATATTCTGCTTCCAGAGCGCTATGAAGGAGATGAACAGGTTCTGATCAACCATATCATTGAAAACAGAAAGCGTGGTAAAAAGCATCATATTATCATTAATGCAGAAGGAATCGGACATTCGGCTTCTATGGCAAAGAGAATTGAGGCAGCTACCGGTCTGGAGACCCGTGCTACGATTTTAGGACATATGCAAAGAGGTGGTTCACCTACCTGTAAAGACCGTGTTTATGCGTCTATTATGGGAGCAAAAGCAGTAGAACTTTTGGTTCGTGGAGCATCCAATCGTGTTGTTGCATATAAAAACGGTGAATATGTAGATATTGATATTCAGGAAGCACTGAATATGAAGAAGGATATTCCAGAAGATCAGTTTGAAATCAGTAAGATTTTGGTTCGATAAGCAGGAAGGAAAGAATGACTGGTCTGCATTCAGAAAAAATGGACGTTTGAAAAAATGAAAGCGAAATGTATGGTATGAGAAGATACCATAAAATAGTATTGTGTAAGGAGAAATGCTATGCCTGTAAAGGAAAACATTTTTACACAAGAAAATGCTTTGGTGCTGCAAAAAATATCTCTATTTTTTGCAGCACTTTTTAAGAAGAGAGGAAAAAATATGCAGGGAAAACAGAAAGAAAATGTAGTGCTCTGCGGAGCAAATTCCTATGATGAAAAATACTATTTTAATAAACAATTTAATAATCTTCCAGAAGAGATCAAGCAAGAATTGCAGATCATGTGCGTTTTGTATACAGAAGATGTAGGCGGTATCCTGACAATGGAGTTTGATGAAGAGGGAGATCTTCAGTTTAAAGTGATCGCAGATGATCAGGATTATCTGTTTGATGAGATTGGAAGTGCTTTAAAGATCAAACAATATCAGATGGAAAAGAGAGAGCTTTTGGAAAATCTGGAACTGTATTATAAAACATTCTTTTTAGGACAGGGACAGGAGTATTTACATGAGACTTAAAATTGGCACAGTAGAACTGAAGAATCCGGTAATCCTGGGTCCTATGGCAGGTGTGACGGATATTGCATACAGACAGCTTTGTAAAGAACAGGGATGTGGTCTTGTGACAATGGAGATGGTCAGTGCCAAAGCAATCTATTATAAAAACAAGAATACTCAGGAGCTATTGCGAGTACAGGAAGAAGAGCGTCCTGTTTCTTTACAGCTATTTGGATCAGATCCATACATTATGTCAGAGATGGCAAAGCAGCTGGAAGACGGACCATACGATATTTTTGATATCAATATGGGATGTCCAGTACCAAAGATCGTCAATAATCATGAAGGTTCTGCTTTGATGAAAAATCCAAAACTGGCAGGTGAGATCATGGAAGCGATGGTAAAAGCTGTTAAAAAACCTGTTACAGTGAAATTTCGCAAAGGATTTGACGATGCCCATGTTAATGCAGTGGAGTTTGCCAAAATTGCTGAGGAAAGTGGTGTAGCAATGGTGGCAGTTCACGGAAGAACACGGGAACAGTACTATTCTGGAAAAGCGGATTGGGATATCATCCGAAAGGTAAAAGAAGCAGTAAAGATTCCGGTGGTTGGCAATGGAGATATTTTTTGTCCTCAGGATGCAAAGAAGATGATGGATGAAACAGGATGCGATGGTGTGATGATAGCCAGAGGAGCTAAGGGAAATCCATGGATTTTTAAAAGAACAGCACATTATTTGGAGACAGGTGAGCTTTTGCCAGAACCTACACATGAGGAATGTATGGAGATGATCATACGCCATGGGAAGCTGTTGACACAGTGGAAAGGGGAATACATTGGCGTACGAGAAATGAGAAAACATGTGGCATGGTATACGGCAGGATTTCCCCACTCTGCCCGGCTGCGGGGAGCGGTGAATGAAATAGAGTCTATGGAACAACTGATGGTATTGTTGGATGGCTGGAATGGTTGACATTTTCGGGGGTTTCGATTATAATACAATGATTGTTATAGGATGAATTTTTACACAAGATGATAAACATAGATAGAAATTTTAGAAAGGAATGGAGCAGGAAATGGAAACGAAGAAAAATATACTCACATACGCAGGATTGAAAAAACTGGAGGATGAACTTCATGATCTGAAGGTTGTAAGAAGAAAAGAAGTAGCAGGTAAGATCAAAGAGGCAAGAGAACAGGGCGATCTGTCTGAGAATGCGGAGTATGATGCAGCGAAAGATGAGCAGAGAGATATCGAGGCTCGTATCGAAGAAATCGAGAAAATTCTGAAAAATGCGGAAGTCGTTGTGGAAGATGAAGTAGATTATGAGAAAATCAGCGTGGGATGTAAGGTAAAAGTTCTGGATATGGAATATGATGAAGAGATGGAATTTCAGCTGGTAGGATCTACAGAGGCAAACAGCCTTCAGGGAAAAATCTCTAATGAGTCACCGGTGGGCAAAGCTCTGATCGGCGCAAAACAGGGAGACGTGGTAGACGTGGAGATGGCAGACGGCGATGTCATGCAGTACAAAGTACTGAAAATCGAGAGAAACATCTAAAGAATAGAAAAGATAAGGAGTGAACAAGGTGGCAGAACAGAAGAAGCAGGTTCAGGAACAGGATATTAATCAGTTATTGAAGGTTCGCCGGGAAAAACTGGCAGAATTGCAGGAAAACGGAAAAGATCCGTTTCAGATCACAAAGTACGATGTAACTAATCACAGTGCAGAGCTGAGAGAAAACTTTGAAATGTATGAAGGAAAGACAGTTTCCATCGCAGGACGTATGATGTCCAAACGTGTGATGGGTAAAGCTTCCTTCTGTAATGTGCAGGATCTGAAGGGAAATATTCAGTCTTACGTGGCAAGAGACAGTATTGGAGAAGAGGAATACAAAGCATTTAAGAAAATGGATATCGGCGATATCGTGGGTATTACCGGTGAAGTATTTAAGACAAAAACAGGTGAAATTTCTATCCATGCGGCTACGGTAATTCTGCTTTCCAAGAGTCTGCAGGTATTGCCTGAAAAATTTCATGGTCTGACCAATACAGATATCCGTTATCGTCAGAGATATGTGGATCTTATCATGAATCCGGAAGTAAAGGATACTTTCATTAAACGTTCCAAAATCATCAGCGCTATCCGTAAATATCTGGACGGACAGGGATTTATGGAAGTGGAGACTCCTATGCTGGTGGCAAATGCCGGCGGCGCTGCTGCAAGACCGTTCGAGACGCATTTTAATGCGCTGAATGAGGATCTGAAGCTGCGTATTTCTCTGGAATTATATTTGAAGAGACTGATCGTAGGCGGTATGGAAAGAGTATATGAGATTGGTCGTGTGTTCCGTAATGAAGGTCTGGATACAAGACACAATCCGGAATTTACCCTGATGGAGCTGTATCAGGCATATACAGATTACAATGGAATGATGGATCTGACAGAAAATCTGTATCGCTATGTGGCGCAGGAAGTGCTGGGAACTACAAAAATCGTATACAACGGTATCGAAATGGATCTGGGGAAACCATTTGACAGAATTACTATGGTAGATGCGGTTAAAAAATATGCAGGTGTAGATTTCAATGAAATCCATACGCTGAAAGAAGCCAGAGCAGCAGCTAAAGAACACAATGTAGAATATGAAGAACGTCATAAAAAGGGTGATATTCTGGCGCTGTTCTTTGAAGAATTTGCAGAGGAACATCTGATCCAGCCTACTTTTGTTATGGATCATCCGATTGAAATTTCTCCGCTTACGAAAAAGAAACCGGAAAATCCAGAATATACAGAGCGTTTCGAGTTCTTCATGAACGGTTGGGAAATGGCAAACGCTTACTCAGAGCTGAACGATCCGATCGATCAGAGAGCACGTTTCAAAGCGCAGGAAGAACTGCTGGCGCAGGGAGATGAGGAAGCGAATACGACAGATGAAGACTTCCTGAATGCGCTGGAAATTGGTATGCCTCCGACAGGCGGTATCGGATTTGGAATCGACCGTATGGTAATGCTGCTTACAGATTCCGCTGCAATCCGTGACGTATTGGCGTTCCCAACAATGAAGTCACAGGGTGCTGCTAAGAACGAAGCAAACAACGCTGCACAGTCAACTCCGGCAAAATCTGTTGCAACATTTACCGCTACATCTGACATGGCAGAAAAGATTGATTTCTCTAATGTAGAAGTAGAACCATTATTCGAAGACATGGTTGATTTCGATACATTTAGCAAGTCAGATTTCCGTGCTGTAAAGGTAAAAGAATGTGAAGCAGTTCCAAAAT
>CAJMNU010000039.1 GCA_905214855.1 uncultured bacterium
CTGATGAGGTTATCAGACGTAAAGTTGGTAAGACTGGTAAGAAATAATTAAGGAGTGTGTGAATATGGTTAGCAAGAAATCTAGAAGCGAAGTTCGCGTTAAAAAGCACGCTAGATTACGTAATCGTTTTGCTGGCACAGCAGAAAGACCACGTTTAGCAGTGTTTAGAAGTAACAATCACATGTATGCCCAGATTATTGACGATACAGTTGGTAATACTTTAGTAGCAGCTTCTACAGTAGAGAAAGATGTAAAAGCTGAGCTGGAACATACCAATACCGTTGAGGCTGCAGCATATGTAGGTACCGTAATTGCAAAGAGAGCACTTGAGAAAGGCATCAAAGAGGTTGTCTTTGACAGAGGCGGTTTTATATATCATGGTAAGATCCAGGCTTTAGCAGATGCAGCAAGAGAAGCTGGTCTGGAATTCTAGTAGAGAGGAGAACTAACACATGAAACGTGAAATTATTGATGCCAGTCAGTTAGAGTTAAATGACAAAGTAGTGGCAATCAAACGTGTATCCAAGACCGTAAAAGGTGGACGTACCATGAGGTTTTCCGCTTTAGTAGTAGTAGGAGACGGCAACGGTCACGTTGGCGCAGGATTAGGAAAAGCCGGTGAGGTTCCGGAAGCAATCCGTAAAGCTAAAGAAGCAGCAACAAAGAACCTGATCACTATTCCGGTAGATGAGAACAACAGTATTCCACATGATTTCTTGGGCAAATTTGGCAGCGCATCTGTACTGCTGAAGAGAGCTCCAGAAGGTACTGGTGTTATCGCTGGTGGTCCAGCTCGTTCCGTATTGGAGCTGGCAGGTATTAAAAATATCCGTACCAAATCCTTAGGTTCTAACAACAAGGTAAATGTTGTACTGGCAACCCTCGAAGGATTGAAGCAGTTAAAGACTCCTGAAGAGGTTGCAAAACTGCGTGGTAAATCTGTAGAAGAAATCTTAGGCTAATGAAGGAGGGAAATGAAGATGGCAGAGAAATTAAAAATCACATTGGTAAAATCCCCAATCGGCGCTATTCCGAAACAGAGAGCAACCGTAGAAGCATTGGGTCTTAAAAAGCTTCATAAGACAGTAGAAATGCCAGATAACGGCGCTGTCAGAGGGATGATCCAGACAGTAAGACATTTAGTAAAAGTAGAAGAAATCTAAGTAAGGAGGTGTAGTGATGAATTTATCAAATTTACAGCCTGCTGAGGGTTCTAAACATAGCGATAATTTCAGAAGAGGCCGTGGACATGGTTCAGGTAACGGCAAGACAGCTGGTAAAGGACATAAAGGACAGAAAGCACGTTCCGGCGCTCCAAGACCAGGTTTCGAAGGTGGACAGATGCCATTGTACAGACGTCTTCCGAAGAGAGGGTTTACAAACCGTAACTCCAAGGATATCGTTGGTATCAATGTAAGCGCATTAGAGAGATTTGAGAACGATGCAACTGTAACAGTTGAAACATTACTGGAGACAGGAATCGTAAAGAATCCAAGAGATGGTGTTAAGATTCTCGGCAACGGAGAGTTAACCAAAAAGCTGAATGTAAAGGCAGACGCTTTCAGCGAGAGCGCAAAAGCTAAAATTGAGGCTTTAGGCGGAACCTGCGAGGTGATCTAATATGCTTAAAACACTCCAAAATGCCCTGAAGATGAAAGAAGTAAGATCAAAGATCTTGTTCGATTTTTTAGTATTGGCAGTAGTGCGGTTTGGTTCTAACTTACCAATCCCAGGAGTAAATTCAACGTATTTTGCGGATTTTTTTGCAAGACAGTCAGGGGATGCATTTAATTTTTTTGATGCAATGACAGGTGGGTCTTTCACCTCCCTGTCTGTTTTAGCACTTAGCATTACCCCATATATCACATCTTCTATCATTATGCAGCTTTTGACAGTAGCGATTCCGAAACTGGAAGAGATGCAGAAAGATGGAGAAGATGGAAGGAAAAAGATCGCAGAGTGGACTCGTTATCTGACCGTGGTTTTGGCATTGGTAGAATCCATTGCCATGGCAGTCGGATTTGGCGGTAAGGGACTTCTGATCGAGTATAATGTATCAAGTGTGATCGTTGCAGTTGTGACAATGACCGCAGGAAGTGCATTTTTAATGTGGCTGGGCGAGCAGGTGACTGCTCATGGAGTTGGAAATGGTATTTCCGTTGTCCTTCTTTTTAATATTTTGTCCAGTATTCCGGCAGATGCAAAAACATTGTACGACCGTTTTATGTTTGGAAAGTCTATCGCAGTGCAGACAGTAGCACTCTTGATCATTCTGGCAATCATCTTAGCGATGGTTGTGTTTGTAGTCATCTTAAATGGCGGTGAACGCAGAATTCCGGTACAGTATTCTAAAAAGACACAGGGAAGAATGGTAGGAGGTCAGTCCACCTTCATTCCGCTGAAAGTAAATACAGCAAGCGTTATCCCTGTTATCTTTGCTTCTTCTATTATGTCCATGCCAGTTATGATCTCACAGTTCTTTACAGTTGATCCTTCCTCCATTGGTGGAAAGATCCTCCGTGTACTGAGTTCTTCAAGCTGGTTCAGACCAGAAGAACCGATCTATTCTATCGGTTTGATCTTGTATCTGGCTTTGATCGTTGCGTTTGCATACTTCTATACCTCAATCAACTTCAATCCATTGGAAATTGCCAATGACATGAAGAAGAGAGGTGGATTTATCCCAGGTATTCGTCCGGGTAAGCCAACAAGTGACTATCTGGAGAAGATTCTGAATTATATTGTTTTTATCGGTGCGATTGGTCTGATCATTGTCAGCATTGTTCCGATCATGGCATCCGGCTTATTTAATATCAGCCAGATCTCTTTTGGAGGTACTTCTTTGATCATCATCGTTGGTGTTGTTCTGGAGACCTTAAAAGCAATTGAATCTCAAATGTTGGTTCGCAATTACAAAGGTTTTTTAAATGACTAACTAAATTATCATAAATAATTTGCTGAGAGCGCCATTTTCTGCTGTTGCGGGGAATGGCGCAAGGCAGATTTGAGGGAGGTTTTTTCTATGAAGATTATTATGTTAGGCGCTCCGGGTGCTGGAAAAGGCACACAGGCTAAAAAGATCGCAGACCGTTATCATATCCCTCATATTTCTACTGGAGATATCTTCCGTGCAAACATAAAAGCTGGAACAGAACTTGGAAAGAAAGCAAAAGAGTTTATGGATCAGGGGCTTCTGGTGCCGGATGAGGTTACGATCGGTATGCTGATGGATCGTATCTCTGAGGAAGACTGTAAAGACGGTTACATTCTGGATGGATTCCCAAGAACGATCCCACAGGCAGAAAGTCTGACCAAGGCTCTTGCTGAGAAGGGAACTTCTGTTGATTTTGCGATCAATGTAGATGTACCAGATGAGAATATCATCCACCGTATGGGAGGCAGAAGAGCCTGCTTAAACTGTGGAGCTACATATCATATTGAATATGCAGCACCGAAGACAGAAGGTGTTTGTGACAAGTGTGGTTCAGCTCTTGTACTTAGGGATGATGATCAGCCTGAGACAGTAAAGAAGAGACTGAATGTATATCATGAGCAGACACAGCCATTGATCGAGTACTATGGCAATGCTAATGTTTTGAAAGAAGTAGATGGAACTCAGGATCTGGAAAAGGTTTTTGAGGACATCACAGTGATTCTGGGAGCATAGACTATGGCAATAACAATAAAATCCGCCAGAGAGATCGAATTGATGAGAGAGGCGGGAAGGATATTGGCTCTGACTCACGAGGAACTTGGTAAGGCATTGAAACCGGGAATGTCTACTTTGGATGTAGACCGTTTAGGTGAGAAGATCATTCGTGGGTATGGATGTATTCCTTCTTTTAAGAATTATAACGGATATCCGGCTTCTATCTGTGTGTCTGTCAATGATGAGGTGGTTCACGGAATTCCAACAGAAAAGCACATCCTGAAGGAAGGCGACATTGTCAGTCTGGATGCAGGGGTGATTTATAAAGGTTATCATTCTGATGCTGCGAGAACTCATGCAGTGGGAAAGGTGTCAGATGAAGCCAGACAGCTTATGGAAGTGACGAAACAGAGCTTTTTTGAGGGAATAAAGTTTGCGAAAGCCGGCAATCATCTGAATGACATTTCAAAAGCCATTCAGGCGTATGCAGAGCAATTTGGCTATGGTGTGGTACGTGATCTGGTGGGACATGGAATTGGGACTCATCTTCATGAAGCACCAGAAGTTCCCAATTTTGCGCAGAAGAGAAAAGGCATTCTGTTAAGACCAGGTATGACATTGGCGATCGAGCCAATGATCAATGCAGGTACTTGGGAAGTAGTTTGGATGGATGATGACTGGACTGTAGTGACTGCAGACGGATCTTTGTCCGCCCATTATGAAAATACGGTTCTTATCACAGAGGGAGAGCCGGAAATTCTTTCTTTGTAATAGACATAATCTTTGTAAAAATGTGTCTGTATATAAGACTGTATAAGGCTATATGGTATATTGATATATTATAGAACATAGGGTATGGGATAACAGATTATATATCGTGTAGAGTAGTAGAGTATGCAGGTGAGATATAGACATAAGAATAAGATGAGTGGGAAGATTACAGAGGTGAGAAGATGAATTTTGAGATTGGTACGCTGGTTTGTTCTAAAGCAGGTCATGATAAGGGACAGCTTTTTGTTGTTGTAAAAGAGGACAAAAATAATCTGTATTTGTCAGATGGAAAGAATAAAACAGTGGAATATCCTAAGAAAAAGAACAAGAAACATGTTCAGATCATCCATAAGAAATTGGATCTGTCTCAGATTGAGAAAGATACAGTGCAGACCAAGGATGAAGCGATTTGTGACTTCATCCGCTATCAGAGTGAATAGGAGGAAAAACAATGTCCAAGGCAGACGTAATTGAAATTGAAGGAACTGTCATTGAAAAATTGCCAAATGCTATGTTTCAGGTAGAACTGGAAAATGGTCATCAGGTACTGGCTCACATCAGCGGAAAACTCCGTATGAATTACATCCGTATTCTGCCGGGTGATAAAGTGACCATTGAACTGTCTCCATATGATTTGTCCAAGGGCAGAATTATCTGGAGAGACAAATAAGAATAAAAGCATGAAAATAAGATTGAAACCGAAATTTTTGGTTTCAATGTTAGATGGAAAGATCCTCAGAGCTTTATAGGTTTTGGGGATCTTTTTTTGTGCTATTTCTGTGTTTCTTTTTTCCTGTTTGACATGTTGTTTTTGGAGTTAATCGTTGTAGAAGATCATACAGCAATCAGTGTATTTTGTGTTTCAAATCTCTATAAAAAGGGCGATAAAATTTTTGTAAGGAATAAGAAAAAATGCTCTTAAAACCAAATTTGCGAATTTAAAATAATAGAATTGTAAGTAAAACGATCTATTTTTTGAGATATTGATAATGTCAGCAAAAGGATATTGGTTGTTTGTTATGTAACATGTTATGATAGGAAAAAGGAGGGGAGAACATGGATAAATTGGAGACATGGACGATTGGAGAAATTATTAAAAAGCTGAGAGAAGAGCAAAAAGTGACACTTCATCAATTGTGTAGAGGCATATGTTCACCAGCTACTCTTTCCAGAATTGAGGAACATGATAGAGATATGGAATTTATCATGGCAACGGTTTTATTTGAGCGTTTGGGATATACACTTGATAAGTTTGAATGTTATGGAAGCAAAGAAGAATTTGATCAGTATGAAAAACGGCTCTTGATCCAAAGCCATAAAGAAAACGGTGAGATTGAGTTCATGGAAAAAGAACTGAAAGAGTATGTCCAGATGATCGGAGATAAGAAAAATGCACTTCAGGAACAATTTATCGCATATATGAAAGGTTTCTTATATTATGAATCAGGTGAAAATGCAAAAGCCTGTGCATGTATGGAAAATGCTGTGGAAAAATCTATTCCTAATTGGAATGAATCATGGAGTACACGGATCCTTTTGAGTGCAAGTGAGTTGGATATGTTGGTTTTACTGGCGAATATCTATGAGAGGATGGAGAATAAGGAAAAAGCCACAGCGATCCGATGGGAAAGTTTACATGATCTAAGTAAGAAAAGGGAATGTAAGGGACAAATTGCGAATATTTATACAGAAGTGATCTGTCAGCAGATACCATATCTGATTGATGAAGGACGTTTTCAGGAGAGCATATATTGGTGTGATCAGGGGATTCAGCTTTTATCTGAGATCAGCAGAATGTATCATTGGTCAGATCTTTTATATTGGAAAGCCAGAACTTTAGAGGCAATGATGAAAGATGGACAGGCAACAGCAAAACAGGTTGTGCTTACATATCAGGAGGCATATTATATTCATTTGCTTTGCGAAAAAGAAGAGGAGGCAGAAAAAATTAAAAAACATTTGGAGACAAATTATCAATGGAAACCAATTTGATAAAAATTTCTTTTTAGTCAACACTTTTAGAAAACAGGTTTGTATTACAAATGATAAAGAGGGGGAGCATTATGGGGATTTATCAAGTGGGAGAAGTGATAAGAAGAACAAGGGAAAGTATGGGTATCACACAAGAAAAGTTGAGTGATGGAATATGCAGTGTAGAAAATCTTTCCAGAATTGAGACAGGAAAAGTCAGACCAAACAGAAATACATTTGAGAAATTAATGGAGCGTTTGGGAAGATCAGGAGAAAAATATCTTCCGTTTGTGCGTGGTGAAGATATGGAAACACATATATTAAGAGGGAAAATAAGTAATTTAATTGGAAATTGCAGATATGAAGAAGTAGAAATCCTATTAGATAAACTGGAAGAAAAATTGGATATGAATGATTCAGTTAATAAACAATATATTTGGCGTGTAAGAGCATTGGTAGATTATAGACTGGGAAAAATTACAAGTGAACAAAAGAAAGTGCAATTGGAGAATGCATTAAGATGTACTATTCCAGAATATCAGAACGAGATTTTGCCAAATCAGATTTTTACTAGAATAGAAATTTTTATTTATTGTAATATAGCAGTATTATATGCAGAAAAGGGAGAGTTAGATAAAGCAATAGTAATGTTAAGGCAAGTAGAACATTATTTCGAGAAAGAAAAGATTGATTCAAAAGAGCGCTCAATTAGTGAAGTCTTAGCATTATCAAATTTAGCACAATGTTTGGGACGAAAAGGCGATTACATAGAGGCAAGAAGCAAACATAGAAAAGTAAAAGAGATTTGTATGGACAATAAGCGTACCAGTGATTTGGCTAGAGAATTATACGATATTGCATACGATAACGAAAAGTTAGGTGAACCCTTGGAAATGTGTAAAATAGAATTGCTTCAAGCCTACTATGTAGCTAGACTTGGTAAGAATGTTATGCAAATGAATCATATTAGAAAACATGTAAAAGAAATGTATAACATTGATTTTTTAAAGGAGATTTAGTTTATTAGTCTCCTCCCTCACCAAATGGTCCATCTTCCAATGGCACTATGTCTACATTAGGATCTTCTGTTGATTCTACAGTATTTGTTGTGCCATCTGGCAGTGTTGCTGGTGCTGGCGCAACAAATACGCTAAATTTGATACAGCATGCAAGAACTAATGATGCAGCAATTAATTTTGTGTACTTTTTCATAGTAATTTTTCCCCCTAAATAAATGAATTAATATGTCCGTTGCTTACCATATAATAATTTTACATAAATTACCATGATATTTTTGGAAAAAAACTTTTTTTCTGAAAATGTCATGGTATTTTTCTAAATATCTGCTATAGTTGTTTGCGTCACTTTTGTAGTGATATTGTGAGGAGAGGGAAATTGTCAGGGCAATTATCTGTTTTAGGACTGATAATTGCCCTGCATATTTCTATATGTGACAAAAATATGTAATTTTGAAAGGAAATAGGAAAATGAGAAGAAATGTAAGAGAATATGATATGCTCATGTTTATGGAAGAGCTTGCAAAAGATAATGTAGATGAATATTGGAATCAAAAAATAAAAAAAGTAATAAAACCCGTATATCATGGAAGAAAATTTTTATTAGAGTATTCTAAGATGTCATGGAAGAGCTTTTAAGATTTTTAAAATTGAATGAGGAAAATGCAGACTGTCATAAATCTTGTTGATTCATTCTCATATAGACTTGTTTCTTTATTTTTACGGTAGTATAATGAAACAAAACAGCAGCTTTGCAAGAATCCATCTGCTATAGTATAGGTGTTCATAAAGAAAGCAGAGAGATTTACTGATAAAACTGCTAAAAACATATCAAAGATATAAAGATGTTTTTGATGTGAAAATAGGGGGAAAACAATGAAGAAACATAGTAAGAGATTACTAGTAGCTGTATTGACAACTGGTATGTTATCACAGAGTGTACTTCCAGTTATGGCAAATCCTGTTTCTACAAAAATAGTGGAAACCAATATGGCGAAAAAAGCATCCTCTTCAGATGCCTTAGAAGAAGGTCTAGGAGGGGAGAAAGCATCTGGATCAAATGCATTGGGAATACAGTACAATGCAGCAAAAGAAGATAACCGAAAATTAAACTTGCCGGACTTTATTGAAGTATGGGTAGGACAATCGAAGACATTTAAGGTAACTCAGACAGGTTTTCCAGAAGGCGAAAAACTGAAATATACATTTGCAGACAACCAAATCGCAGAAGTGATCACAGCAGCAGATGGTACAACAAGTCTTCTTGGATTAAAGGCTGGTACAACTATTTTGACAGTTTCCTCACAAGATGGAAAGATTACAGATTCTTGTGATATTATTGTGGAAAAGCCAGCAGAGGTACTGAACTTCAAGGCAGAATCTGCATTCCATAAAAATGTAAAACTGACATTTCAATTGAAAGGATCAAATGAGTACTACATTGAACGTTCAGAAGATGGAAAAGAATGGACAAAAATTAAAAGTGGAAGAAGTCCTAAGGTTGAATATATAGACAAGGAAGCTGAGGGTGGCAAGACATACAAATACAGAGCCGTAGCAGTACACACAGCTTGGAATTATGAAGATGTGGCAGAGCTTGAAGTAAAAGTAAACAAAGGAAGTATTGATTTTAATTCTAAGGCAATCTATGTCGGAGAAAGCTATAAGATTCCGGTAACATATAATGGCTATGATGGTGTTCCAAAAGGTGAATGGTCTGTTGCTGATCCTACAATTCTTTCCATCAGTCAGGATGGTGTGATCACTGGTCTTGCAGCAGGAAAAACAGATGTGACATTGAAATTACCAGATGGTAATTTCCTGACAAGAGAAATGCTTGTCAGTGAGCCATGTGAAGTTGGTGATTTGAAAGTAGATGTCGCATATGAAAATCATGTGCAGCTGTCATGGACACCAAATGATTTCCATGATGCTTACTATGTAGCTAGAAGAGAAGGAAATAGTGATTGGCAGCGCATTGCTGAATTAGATCCAAGAAGCGCTTCTTATGTAGATACTACAGCTGTAGCTGGTCATACATATGAATATAAAGTTTCAGGTCGTTTTGAAAATAGTAACGTCATAATGGAAACAAAGGGAGTGATCGTTAAAGCAACTGTTTTAAAGAAAATGATTGCTCTGACCAGCGATTTTGTACAGACAAAAAAGGGAGAGATATTACAGCTTCCTTTAAAAGTAGAGGGCTTTGAGACTGCACCAGTGTTTACATATAGCAGTGACAATGAGGAAGTTGCTACTGTAGATGCACAGGGAAAGGTGACAATACAGAAAGACGGAAAAGCTGTTATTACAATAACATCAGATTCGGGCTGGACAGGTAGCTGTACATACTTTAGCGTATCAAGACCATCTGGGGAATACACTGCCAATGAGTGGAGAGTCTTTATGCTGACAAACCAAAATCGTATGAAAGAGGGTCATAAACCTCTTTTGATGTTTGGTCAGATGCAGAAGGCAACAGATCTCCGTAAAAAAGAATTGGATACACACTATAAATCTGATCACACAAGACCGGATGGAAGCAGTTGTTTCACTGCCTTTAACGATGTAGGGTTGAAGTATGGTTCAGCTGGAGAAAACATTGCACAAGATTATCAAAGTGCAGATCTTGTTGTACAGGGGTGGATGAACAGTACAAAGGGGCATCGTGAAAATATCATGAATGATAAGTTTGTTCATTTTGCAACCGGAAATTATAGAGGAAAACATAAAAATTGGGTTCAGATGTTTATGGGATGCGATGGTGAGAGAAGCTGTATTGCTGTATTGCCGGCAAAAGTAAGCAGAACATTTAAACAGGGAACTTTGATTGAGGATTTTGGAGAGATCGTAGTGATAAACTGTTCTGAGCATGGCAATTGTTATATGCCTTTGATCAGTCAGATGTGTTCTGGTTATGATCCAGATAAATTAGGAAAACAGACGATCACAATAAAGTATGAGGATTTAGAGACAACCATTACAGTAAATATTGAGAAGGGAACATCCGGAGGAGGAAGTGGTTCCGGTGGTTCTGGTGGCTCCGGAGGAGGAAGTGGTTCCGGTGGTTCTGGTGGCTCCGGAGGAGGAAGCGGTTCCGGTGGCTCTGGTGGCTCTGGAGGAGGAAGCGGTTCTGGTGGTTCTGGCGGCTCCGGAGGAGGAAGTGGTTCTGGTGGTCCTAGTGGCTCCGGTGGCGGTTCTTCCAATGGAAATGGTCCGAGCGGAAACGGCAATTCCAATGGCAGCGTGAATGGAAATAACAACCATATAGTTATGCCAGATACATATCCAGGATGTAAGTGGGAAGCTAGACCAAATAATAAATGGAATCTGCTGAAAGCGGATGGAAGTAAAGCAGTTGGCTGGGCTGTAAAGAATAATAAGTGGTATTATATGGATCCTAATGGAGAGATGCTGACTGGCTGGCAGATGGTAAATGGCAAGTGGTATTACATGAATCCGGCAGGCGATATGACAACTGGCTGGCAGGCTGTAAATGGCAAGTGGTATTATATGAATCCAGCAGGTGATATGACAACTGGCTGGCAGATGGTAAATGGTAAGTGGTACTACATGAATGTGGCAGGTGATATGGCGACAGGATGGATCAACCTGAATGGAAAATTGTATTATCTGGGAGCAGATGGTGCAATGTATTCTAATACCAAAACTCCGGATGGAGCATGGGTTAATGCGTCTGGAGAGAAAATCTCTTAAAATACCATCCAGAAATATATAAGGATGATTTAAGTATTAAAAAGATGATTTGAATATTAAAAAGATGATCTAAATATTAATATAGAAGATACCGCAGGGAGAAGAGGTTCTGTCTGCGGTATTTTCTGTCTACAAAGAAGGAATTCTACAACTTAAAAGAAAAAAGGAAAAAACGCTTGCATTCCTTGAAAATAAATGCTATAATGCTCTAGCGAACTTTGTTGAGAGCACTATAAGTGTACCCATTTACAGAACGCTTTTTTGTGCTGTCACCCACAGGCAGAGAGAAGGGCGAAGTGAATTGGCGCTTAGAAAGGAGAATTGCTGTGAAGGTTAGATCATCGGTAAAACCGATTTGCGAAAAATG
>CAJMNU010000040.1 GCA_905214855.1 uncultured bacterium
CTTCAGCGGCTCCGCGTGGAAATATGATTCCCGGACGGATATGTATTACCTGCATCTTTTTTCTCCCAAACAGCCGGATTTAAATTGGGATAATCCTAAGGTCAGGGAAGAAGTGTTTCAGATGATGGATTGGTGGCTTGATAAGGGGATTGACGGATTCCGTATGGATGTGATCAGCCTGATCTCCAAAGATCCCCGTTTTCCAGATGGTCCTATGAAAGAGAACGGGTTATATGGCAATTTTGCACCTTATGCGGCAAATGGACCTCATGTGCATGAATATTTGAAAGAAATGAGGGATAAGGTTCTTTCACGTTATGATACGATGACAGTGGGAGAGGCATCTGGTGTGACGATAGAGGAGGCAAAAAAATATGCAGCAGATGACGGTTCTGAGTTAAATATGGTGTTCCAGTTTGAGCATATGGATCTGGATGGCGGAGAATCTTTTAAGTGGAATACAAGAAAGATCGATCTGAGAGAATTGAAGAAAACTCTGAGCAAATGGCAGACGGAACTGGAAGGAAAGGCATGGAACAGCCTGTATTGGAACAATCACGATCAGCCAAGGATCGTTTCTCGTCTGGGAGATGAAGGGGAATACAGAGAACGATCAGCCAAGATGCTGGCAACCTGTCTTCACATGATGCAGGGAACTCCATACATTTATCAAGGAGAAGAACTTGGTATGACCAATGTTCCATTTGGCGGAATTGAGGATTTTAGGGATATTGAGAGTATCAATGCGTTCCATGAACTGACAGAAGCAGGTATCATGGAAGCAGACAGAATGATGGAATGTATCCGATATAAGAGTCGTGACAATGCAAGAACGCCATTCCAGTGGGATGACAGTGAGAATGCTGGTTTTACGACTGGAACGCCATGGATCATGGTCAATCCTAATTATCAAAAGATCAATGCGAAAGAACAGATGGCAAGAAAAGATTCTGTGTTCCACTATTATCAAAAACTGATCCAGCTCAGAAAACAGTATGATATCATTGTATATGGAACATATCAGCTATTGTCGCCGGATAGCCGTGAGCTTTATGTATATACAAGAGAACTGGATGGGCAGAGACTGCTGACAATATGTAATTTTACAAAGAAAGAGGTTGCATTCCAGATTCCGGATGAGTTTGATGGAGGAAGGATACTGATCTCCAATACAGACAGAACAAAGATAGCAAAAGAAATAGTATTGGCAGCATATGAGGCAGTTGTAGTCCTGTGCCCATAATCGCTGTGATGTGATTGGTATATGACAAACGTGTTTGGCAAAAGATGTTACATTGACTTCCCATTGAGAATTTGTTAAACTGTTTCATATAAAAAGACAGAAAATAAATGCAAGCGCCCCAATCATTTTGGGAGAAAGGAGAATGATCCATTGTCCTCAAAGAGAGGAGTATTGGATTATATAATATCAATTATGGTGAGCATGAGTACAATACACAACGCAATAACTGACTTACAGAAAAATCTGAAGGCATCCGTTTCCCCATTCCATACAGTCCTGTATGCACAGAAGTATCTGGAAGAGAGAGGATTTGAAAAATTAGAGCTTGGAGAGTCATGGAAGAATAGAGTGAGAGCTGGCGGTTCTTACTTTGTTCCTGTATTTGAATCTACACTTGCTGCATTTACAGTTGGAATTGAGATCGGTAGAGCACCAGCTCTCCGTCTGGAAGCAGCCCATACAGACTGGCCATGTCTTAAAGTGAAACCATCACCAGAAGTGACAATGGGAAAATATGCAAAATTGAATGTAGAAGTGTATGGAGGTCCTTTGCTGCAGACATGGTTAGATCGTCCGCTGTCTCTGGCAGGACGTGTATGTGTAGCTGGAAAGGATGCTTTTCATCCAAGAACACAGTTTGTGGATTTTAAGCGTCCGTTGCTGACAATTCCAAATCTGGCGATCCATATGAACAGAGATGCAAATAATGGAGTTGCACTCAATGCACAGGTAGATATGCTGCCGCTGGCTACCAATGTGGGGATGTTTTTAGATAAAGACCAATTTTTCATGAATCTGCTGGCAGGTGAAATCGGTGTGGCAGCAGAAGATATCTTAGATTTTGAATTCTGTGTTTATAATATGGATGAAGGTGTACTGTGTGGCTTTTCAGAGGATTTCCTGTCTGCACCACGTCTGGATAACATCACATCTGTGGAAGCCTGTCTCTATGGTCTGACAAAGGGATGTAATACAACAGGGATCAATGCGATCACACTGTATGACAATGAGGAGATCGGAAGTATGACAAAACAGGGGGCACAGTCTCCGGTTATGGAACATATCCTTGAAAAACTGTATATGGCATTGGGATATGACAGAGAAGACTTCTTAAATGGACTGTTGAATGGATTCCTGCTTTCTATGGATGTGGCACATGCGATCCATCCAAATCATCCGGAAAAATGTGATATTAAGAATCAGATCTTTTTGAATGATGGTGTGGCGATCAAACAGTCTTCTTCTCAGTCTTATGCGACAGATGCGTGTGCAGACAGTATCATTGAGGGACTTTGCAGAGCAAACGAGATCCCATATAAGAAGTTCTCCAACCGTTCCGATGTAAAAGGAGGCGGTACTTTAGGAAAGATTTCATCCTGTCTGATGACGATGCGTGCAGCAGATGTCGGTGTTCCTATGCTGGCAATGCATTCTTCACGGGAAGTGATGGGAATGGCAGATCAGTGCGCCCTCAATGAGCTGGCAAGAGTCTTTTTCTCATAACTACATGTTCTGCACAAGGAAGAGAGGACAAAAATACAGATGGTAGCGGAAAAGATAGAGGATATCAGAGGATTGACAACGAGATTGTTTTTGGAAGAAACATTTGATCCCCTGCTGGTGAGAAAGGTACAGATCGTGACTTACAATAGTTTTACGATTGACGGGCATATCCAGAAAAGTTTTTATACAAAAGAGGAACTGGAAGAGAATCAGATAGAGGAATTCAGTGAATGGAAACGTTTAAGACCGATCTGTTTTTCACTGATCAAGGGAAAACGCCTTCCCAATTCATTTTCTATTGAATTTCAGCTTCCATCTGTATTGCTTTTGCAGTTCTTGGCAAAGTCTGCGTCTTCTTTTCGTGCTGAGGATGTGGAGGGATTGTATTTGAAGATCCGTTATGAAGAGGGAGAATTGAGCTATGTGACAGGCTGTTCCCTGCGGATTTTTACTATGGATAAGATTCTGGAACGTGCCTGGGATGAGGAAGCCATGCAATGGATGGATAAGATACAGAAAGGGCAGAATACATGACAGAGAGCATCCAAGTTATCATATGGAGTTATTTCATAGCGATCAATCTGTGCACATGGGCGATGTTTGGTATAGACAAACAGAGAGCCAAAAAGAAACAGTGGAGAATCCCTGAGAAAATATTGATAGGGCTTGCAGCAATTGGCGGAAGTATTGGTGCACTTGGGGGAATGTATTATTTTCGCCATAAGACACAAAAAGAAAAATTTACATTGGGGATTCCTGTGATTTTTGCAGTTCAGATGATGTTTGTTTGGGTCATGAAACAGGTAATATTGTGATCGTGCTTTGATGGGAAAACCTCTGTTTGGGATCAAAATAGCAGACTGGATCTGGCAGAAAAAAAGAAAAACAGAGATGAAAGGGGATACCAGAGGATTGGTGTTCCCTTTTTTTAATAGCAATGTCTATCCGGCGGATAAACTTCATACGATAGAAACAGAAATTCTATGTTTGGGGAAGGAGAGTCCGGATGGAAAGATCCCATGAAAAAGAATGGCACTATATGGCTGTGAATGAGGTGTTTTCCTCCTTAAAAACGTGCCGGGAGGGCTTGACGAAAGAAGAAGCAGAGGAGAGATTGGCACAATATAAGGAAAATAAAATAGATACGGCAAAGAAAAAAACACCTTTGTTCCTACGGAAACACCTTTTTTAATATTTTTGGGACAATTTCAGGATCTTTTGGTCATCATCCTTCTTGTGGCAGCTGGGATTTCTGTCGTTTCAGGAAGTGGTGAGAGTGCTCTGGTCATTATGATTGCACTGTTTTTGAATGCAGTCCTTGGAACAGTACAGCATATCAGGGCAGAAAAGTCATTGGATAGTTTAAAGGCGCTGTCAGCGCCAGTTTCAAAAGTGTGCAGAGAAGGAAAAGTAGAACAGATCCCTTCTTCGCATGTAGTACCAGGGGATATTCTGGTGCTGGAGATGGGAGATCTGGTATCTGCAGATGCACGAGTGATAGAAAGTCATGGTTTAAAAACAGATGAGAGTTCTCTTACTGGAGAATCAGAACATGTAGAGAAACAGGAAAATGTTGTAGTAAAAAATGAAAAAAACACAGAAAACAGTAATATGATATTTTCAGGATCTTTGGTCACATCTGGGAGAGGGATGGCAGTTGTAACAGAGACAGGAATGCACACAAAGATTGGACATATTGCAGCTTTGATGAATGAGACAAAGGAGAAAGTAACACCATTACAATCCAGTTTGGATGATTTTAGTGGAAAACTGGCAGTTATGATCGTGGTGATCTGTTGTCTGGTTTTTTTAATGGAGATCTATCGTGGTGTTGCGTTTCTGGATGCATTGATGTTTGCGGTTGCGCTTGCAGTTGCAGCGATTCCAGAAGCATTAAGTTCTATTGTGACAATCGTACAGGCGATGGGAACTCAGAAAATGGCAAAGGAACACGCCATCATAAAAGATCTGAAGGCAGTGGAGAGTCTGGGATGTGTCTCTGTTATCTGTTCTGATAAGACAGGCACGCTGACACAAAATTGTATGGCAGTCCGTGAAGTGTATTTGAATGATAAGGCATTGTCTCCAGCAGACATTGGAATGTATCCTGTCTGTGCGAAACATTTTTTAGAAGCAGCATTTTTAAATAATGATGCAGTCTGTCAGGATGGAACATATCTTGGAGATCCGACCGAGACAGCTCTTTTAGCGATGGAAAAAGAAATTCAGGGCAGTGGAAAAGAGCTTGAACAGATTCGTGAAAAATCGGGAAAAAGGCTGTTTGAGATTCCATTTGATTCTTCAAGGAAAACAATGAGTGTCTGCTATCGCTTGAATGGTAAGAAGATCCTTTTGGTAAAAGGTGCGCCAGATGTATTGTTGTCTCAATGTAAAAGGATCTGTACAGAGAATGGAGAGCGGGCTTTTGAGGGAGAGGATGGAGGAAGGATCAAAAGACAGCAGGAGGTTTGGGCTGGGAAGGGACTTCGGGTACTGGCGTTTGCTTTCTGTGGATTAGAAGAGAGGGAAAATCAAGACACTTGTTTGAAAAAGGCACTGACATTTATAGGAATGGCAGCGATGATGGATCCGCCAAGACAAGAATCCAGAGCAGCCGTACTGAATGCAAAAAGGGCAGGGATCAGAACTGTTATGATCACTGGGGATCATAAGGCGACAGCTCAGGCGATCGCAAAGAAAATAGGCATTCCTGCTTCAGAAAGTCAGGCAGTCAGTGGAGAGGAACTGACTGCAATGAGTGATACAGAATTGATGCGTCGTCTGCCACAAATCCATGTGTATGCACGGGTGACACCAGAACATAAGATCCGTATTGTAGATGCCTTTCAGAGAGCAGGGCATGTCACAGCAATGACAGGAGATGGGGTGAATGATGCTCCGGCGCTGAAAAAAGCGGATATAGGGATTTCTATGGGAAAGATGGGGACAGAGGTTGCAAAAGAAGCATCATCCATGATTTTAGCAGATGATAACTTTGCGACGATCATTAAAGCAGTTGCGAATGGAAGAAATGTATATCGAAATATCAGAGGAGCAATTCAATTTTTACTTTCTGGTAATATAGCTGGTATTTTTTGTGTCCTGTATACTTCCTTTCGCAATCTTCCCATGCCGTTTGTTCCAGTACAGCTTCTGTTTATTAATCTTGTGACAGATTCTCTGCCTGCTTTAGCAATCGGAATGGAAGCTGAGAAAGGAGATCTTTTAACGTCTCCTCCAAGAGATCCGAAAGAAGGGATTTTGACAGGAAGTTTTTTAAGGGAGATTACAGTGCAGGGATTGTTGATCGCTGTCTGTACTATGATCTCTTATCATACAGGACTTAGGACGGGAGGAAAGGCAGATGCCAGTACGATGGCATTTACAACACTTACTTTGGCTAGGCTGTTTCATGGATTTAACTGTAGAAGCAGACATTCCTTGTTTAGACTGGGGATCTTCAGCAATCCATATAGTGTGTGTGCATTTTTGCTTGGGGGAGTGTTTCTTTTGGCGGTTCTTTTTGTGCCGGGACTTCAAGGGATGTTTGCAGCAGCAGACTTGACGATAAGACAGCTTTTATCTGTTGCTATTTTTGCAGCAGTTCCAACCGCCATGATACAAGGAATAAAAACATTAAGAGAAAGTGTGGAGTAAATGATACAATTTTTAGAAGAGATGAGCCAATTTATTTTTTTGGAAGATAAACCAGAGAAAGCAGATGTGATCTTCATTCCGGGAAGCGATCAGGGAGTTTTGGCCAAGATAGCGGCAAAGCTCTGGAAACAGGGGTATGCCCCATATATATTGCCATCGGGGAAATATAGTAAATTGACAGGACATTTTAAAGGAGATGCACGTTTTCGGACAGAATGGGAGTATCTTGCCAGTATTTTGAGAGAGAATGGAGTGGCAGATGAGGCGATCTTGAGGGAAGAGGAAGCAACGTATACCTATGAAAATGCTATATTTTCAAGACAGGTGACAGAGAAAATGGGAATTAGAGTCCAGACGGCAATCCTTTGTTGTCAGGCGTACCACGCCAGACGGTGTAAATTATACTATCAGGTATGTTTTCCTGAAACCCGTTTTTTAGTCTGTCCCACTGTAACCTATGGAGTGAATAGGGAAAACTGGTTTCAGACAGAAGATGGGAGACAGAGAGTGTTGGGAGAGATTGAGAGATGTGGCAGCCAGTTCCATGAGATCGTGAGAGAATATGGAGAAAAAGCATAGGGTGGAGTATGATATTTGGGTGTTTTTGGGGTATGAAAGACTTTTGTATCTAAGTCACAGAAAAAAGTTTTTATATGAGCTATACTATAAACATAGCAAAGAAATAACAAACAAAATAAATTGTCACACAAGAAGAATGTCATAAAAAATAAAATATATCATGGAAAAAAGAATGATTAAAAAAAGATAAACCAGAGAAAAGAGAGGAAAAACTATGAAGATTGTTATTGTGGGAGGCGTAGCTGGAGGAGCAACAGCAGCGGCAAGGCTGCGTCGTCTGGATGAAAAAGCAGAGATTATCATGATCGAGAGGAGCGGATTTATATCTTATGCCAACTGTGGTCTGCCATATTATATTAGTGGAGTGATCAAGGAAGAGAAGGCACTGACACTTCAGACACCAGAAAGTTTTTGGAGACGTTTTCGTATTGATGCACGTGTGAAACAGGAAGTCCTTTCTATAGATCCAGTGGGAAAAACTGTCCAGATCAAAAAGCTGGAAGATGGAACTGTTTACACAGAAAATTATGATAAACTGATCCTTTCACCAGGGGCAAAGGCGATCAAACCAAACTTGCCGGGGATTGAGAGTAAGCGGATTGTAACACTGCGTACTGTAGAAGATACATTAAAAATCCGCAAGTTTATAGAGAGCTATCATCCACAAAAAGCGATTGTTGTGGGGGGTGGATTTATCGGTCTTGAGGCAGCAGAGAATCTGATGGAAGCAGGGATTGATACAACATTGCTGCAGCGTGACGATCAGGTACTGCCTCCTCTGGATTTTGATATGGCATCAGAAGTACATGCCTATTTAAGAGGAAAAGGTTTGGATCTTAGATTAAATACTCTGGTTACAGGATTTGTAGATACAAAGACAGAGGAAGATTCCAATGGTAAAATTATAGTACAGACAGAAAAACAGCCACAGGGAATCCAGTCAGATCTTGTCGTGATGGCAATTGGTGTTACTCCGGAGACAAAGCTGGCAAAAGATGCAGGATTGGATCTTGCAAGAAATGGTGCAATTCGGGTCAATGAAAATATGGAAACTTCAGCAGCAGATATTTATGCTGTAGGAGATGCTGTAGAAGTGAAACATTTTGTGACAGGACAGAAGACATGGATCGCTCTGGCAGGACCTGCAAATAAACAGGGAAGGATCGTGGCAGACAGAATTTGCGGAAAAGACAGTTCGTTTTCTGGTTCTCAGGGATCTTCTATTATCAAATTATTTGATATGACGGCTGCTTCCACAGGAGTAAACGAAAAGATGGCAAAGAATCTGGGATTATCCTATGATAAGGTTGTGACATATTCTGCTTCCCATGCGACTTATTACCCAGGTGCGACCAATATGACCATTAAGACCATTTTCGAACCAGAGACAGGGAAAATTCTGGGAGCGCAGATTGTAGGATTTGAGGGAGTAGATAAACGACTGGATGTGATGGCAACAGCAATCCATGCAGGAATGACAGCGGCAGATTTAGAAGAATTGGATCTTGCCTATGCACCACCATATTCTTCTGCTAAAGATCCTGTGAATATGGCAGGTTTTGTGATCGAGAATGTACGGAGTGGTGTTGTAAAACAGTATCATTGGCACGATGTTGAGAGTCTGCAAAAAGAGGGAAATGGTGTATTCTTGGATGTCAGAACGGATCAGGAATTTGCTCTGGCAAACATTACGGGAGCGATCCATATTCCATTGGATGAGTTGAGAGATCATATTGGGGAATTGGATCTTTCAAAACCTCTGTATGTGAATTGTCATAGTGGTCTGAGAAGTTATATTGCCTGCCGTATCCTTTCCGAGAATGGTTTTACCTGTTATAATCTGTCAGGCGGATATCGTTTTTATGACTATGTTTTGAAAGAAAAGAAGTATGATGAAGTTCCAGAGCATCCATGCGGAGTAAAGATATAGGAATAAAAGCAGACGAAAACAAAGTTTCATATGGAACAGGATCAAAAATAATGATGTAATATAAGAATGATGTTGGGGCAGAAAGTAACATGAAAACCTCAACATCATTTTTATAATATTTAGATATTTATTCTATGATCTTTGAATCACGAGGTGAATGGCTATTTCAAAGGCTTGTTACTGTCTTTTCCCAAAGAGAAATAGAAAAAACAGATAGGATACCGTATAGAGACTTCCTCTTATGATAAGAAGTATCCAAGGATTGTTTAGGAAAGTGATGGAAGATAAAAAGATATCTATGCTGAGAAGTATTCCAAATGCGAGAATACTGTACAAAATAGGTTTTAACAGGGTATCGAGAGGGGAAAATGAGAAGGCGATTTCTTTTTTTAATGCCAATATGTGCAAAAACGTGAGAAGGAGTTCTGCGGCAAGATTTCCCCAAAGATACGCCATGATACCAAATTGAGGAACAGCGAAAATGACAAATCCTAAAATAACGATCTGAGCGATCACATGGTTAAAAAAGGTAATACCCGTTTTTCCAAGACCATTTAAGATACTTCCAAGTGTAGTTCCAAGATAGAGAAAAGGACAGAGCCATGCGAGGATGGTGATATAGATTCCGGCAGCCTGGTTGTGAAATACAATGTTTCCAAGATCCTGTCCAAAGATCAGGAAAATACCAGTAAAGAGAATGCCTATTATGAGGCTGAAAGAGATAGAATGCTCTGTTGTCAGGCGTATATGAGAATGCTTTCCCTCTGCTTGAGCTTGTGATACAGTAGGAAGCAGCATAATGGCGAGAGAAGTACTGATAGTAGAAGGAAACAAGATAAAAGGAAGCGCCATACCAGTCAGAGTGCCATAGCTGCTGATCGCTTCAGAAGAACTCAGTCCAAATGCCATAAGGCGATTGGGGATAAGGATTGCTTCTGCACTTTGCAGACCACTCAGCACAAGTCTGTTAGCGATCAGGGGAATCGACATGCTCATGAGAGAAGAAGCAGTAGAAGAAAAATCTTTCCAAAATGTCTGTTTTGGTCTGTTCGTAGCATAAGAAAAGTCAGATATAGAGGGTTTGTATGATGAGCAAGATGAAATCATATAGCTGACTGCCGTAAAAATGGCAGATGCCATTTCTCCGGCAAGAAGACCATATACTGCAAGCATAACAGTAAGATGCTGTCCTTGTTTTAACCAATAGGAAGCAATAAGAAATACAACGATCATGCGTGCGGTCAGTTCCACAAGATGTGAAATACCGGGGATCAGTGCTTTTTGTGTTCCATAACAGTATCCACAGATCCCATTATGAAATGCTGTCCATGGGATGGCAAACGCCATGATAGAAAGCAGAGACGTACAACGAGGTTCTAATAGAATATGTACTGCAAAAAAATCTGAGAAACAGAAAATCAATCCAGTCATACAAAAAGCCAGAGAGAGGGAAATAAAAAGTCCGATACGCAAAAAAGATCTGGCGTGAGTGCGGTTTGCAGCGACAAAACGAGAGATTGAAGTTTCAATACCACTGGAACAGATTGCCATGCAAATACTGTAGATCGGAAAGATCATCTGATAGATTCCAAGACCTTCAGCGCCGATGGTTCTTGAGAGAAAGATGCGGTAAATAAAACCAAGAATACGGCTGATAAACCCAGTGGCGGTAAGAAGTAAAGTCCCTGTGACAAGGGGATGGTGTTTGAGGTTAAAAGAAGAAGGCATCCGCAAAGACTCCATAAAGAGAAGTTATTAGTAAGATATGCAAAGGAAAATGATCCATTCCATAAAATAGTATGATGTTGAGGCAAAAGGTTTGTTTACAGATGTACATTGGTTTTGTGGATGTGCTGAAATTCTATCAGTATGAGCATTTAGAACAAAAAGTCAGGTTTTTTCATATTATATATGAAATAAGAAAAGAAAGTGGAGAGGATTGTTTGATCTACCTAGATAATGCAGCGACGACCAAGATAGGACAGGAAGTTTTGGAAACAATGCTTCCATTTCTTACAAAACAGTATGGAAATCCATCCTCTGTTTATGGCTTTTCAGATATATGCCGTAAAGCGATGGAAGATGCAAGATGTGTAATAGCAAAAGGAATTGGGGCAAATCCATCTGAAATTTATTTTACATCAGGAGGAACAGAATCAGATAACTGGGCATTAAAAGTTGCCATGGAAAAGGGAAAACGGCAGGGGAAGTGCCATATGATCACAAGTAAGATAGAGCATCATGCAATCCTTCATACTTGCAGGTGGCTGGAACAAAATGGATGTGAGGTGACATATCTTTACCCAGATGAAAAAGGAATCATTCATCCGGAATGTGTAGAACAGGCTATCCGTCCGGATACCATGTTAGTTTCTGTTATGGCTGCGAACAATGAGGTAGGGACATTGCAGCCATTGGAGGAAATTGGTAAAATTGCTCACAAATATGGGGTCTTGTTTCATAC
>CAJMNU010000041.1 GCA_905214855.1 uncultured bacterium
TCTGAAAGATGCAGAGTCAGATAGTGTTCTTTTCCAACCGTCACCTCAACAATTGTTCCAGAAGTTTTTTGGGATAATTGGAACAGTAAAAAGGAGATTGCGAAAAGTAAAAGGACTAGAAGAAGAATCCAATCAGCTTTTTTTGTTCTTGCTTTGTTTGGATGTATAGATTTCATTGTATCAAAGATCAATCCTTTCCTAGAATATACATGATTATCAACGCTTTTAGTATAGGTAGGAAGAGAAAAAAAGTAAAGAAAAAAATAAAGGAAAAAGTAAATTTACGAAAGGATTGCGAAATTGTTTGCGATATGATAGACTAAAAAACGAGTTGTGGCTTTGGTACAAAACAGACAAAAGCAGCAACCTATGAAGTGAAAAGTGTGAACATAACATGTAGGAAGGAAAAAAGAATGACAACAAGTAAGAGAAATGGTTGGATTGGTTTGGCAGCGATGGTTGTGTTAGGAATTGGCTGTGTTTGGGGATCAGATCCATTGTACCGTGCAATTGACAAAATGATGCCAAAGGCAGAGCCGAAGACAGCATTGGCTGATGGAACATATCAGTGGGAGGATTCTCAGTTTGACGATTCTGGTTTTAAAAATGTGGTAACTGTGACAGTAACAGATGGAAGAATTGAAACTGTTTCATGGGATTGTGTGAATGCAGATGGAGCAGGAAAAAAAGAACTTTCCGAAGCTGGGTCATATATTATGACAGAAAGTGGTCCTTTGTGGTCTGAGCAGTCAGCTTCTCTGGCAGAATATGTGATACAGAATCAGACAACAGAGGGACTGATGAATGCAGAGGGAAAATGTGATGCGATCGCTTCAGTCAGCATCCATATCAACGGCTTTGTCAGTGCAGTAGAGGAATGTCTCAAACAAGCAGAAGCTGTTAATTAATGATGGAATGACACAGGGGATTTTCAGTCCAAACTGCTAAATATAGAATAGATGCAAAGAAAAAAGAATGATTAAAATCAAAAGATAGAAATAAAAAGATGTCAGGGGAAATTTTATGTAGAACCTGACATCTTTTTTTGAAAAAGTGGGATGGTTTTCTTATCTGTTTGAAGAAGAAAGTATGTGACGGCATATGTCATATAGGCTGGAATTGGCTTTTTGATTGACAGAGGAGACTTTGGATAATTCTATAAAATCCAAGTCAGGTTGACATTCTCCACAGATATCCACACCAATACAAGTCCCCTTTTTTAAGCAGGTAAGGAGAGAGAGCAGAGTGTGAAGGGAAATATTGCCTTGATCCCAATTTGTCACAGCATCCTGCAAGGACAGGAGATCTTTGTCAATGGAGAGATAATAAGGAGTGTCACCCTGTTGGTTTACCCATGATAATAGAAGATCCGATGCATTGTCGGGAAGTGGATCTAATGAAATAAAGGAGATCCGTTCCTGCATTGATGCAGGAAGATCCTTTACATCACGTTCCAGTGCATTTTTTTCAGGTCCAATGATGAGAATTTGTTGGAGAAAGGAATTTTCTTCCAGCATATATTTGACCCATGAGCCGCAACTTAAAAGATCAAACAGGCTGGAACTTTGCAGATCTGTATGACGGTCAAATAGGAGAAGGGAAAAAGGTTCTGCTATTTTATCTGTCCAGAGTTTTGTCATATAATGATAGTTTCCAGAATCTAAGAAATGAATGCCGCGGGGAGAGAATGCGGCAATTTTTTCCTTTAAATGTGTGGCTGCCTCTTCGCTGCAGAAACAATCTACACCCTGTAGATTTTGGCAGTCAATATGAGCAGTATTTTTGAATGTCTCAAAATTTTGAGCATCATATACATTTGTAAAATGCAGTACAATAGTTTCCATAGGAGAACCTCCTTCTGAGAATAAAAATCATTTAGTTCAATGTTCATATGCCACCGTCTTATCTAATGTGTCGTACCTCCCCTGCTTTAGCTGTGGGAAGTGTCAAACATCAGATTCGGTTAAAAAAGATTCCGCCCCGTCAGAGTAGTGAATTTGATAATCTTCTGTGATAAAATAGGCATAGACATGATCCATAGAATTGACCAGTTCCATTCCCTTTTCTAACCCAAGTGAAAAACATACCGTACTTAGAGCATCTCCATCTACAGATTCGGGCGTAAGAATGGTTACACTGATCAAACCATTGTTATAGGGGTATCCGGTTTTTGGATTTAAAAGATGGTGATAATTGATCCCATCCATGATAAAATGACGTTCATAGACTCCGGATGTGACAACAGAGATATCAGAGATGGAGAGAACGCCGATGGTTTCACTGTAAGCGGCATAAGGCTTTTGCAGCCCGATACGAAAAGGACTTCCATTTGGAAGATTTCCTATACACAATACATTTCCTCCGAGATTGATAATGGCACTGGTTACATTTTGTTCTAATAAAAAGGCTTTTAATTGATCTGCGATATATCCTTTGGCAATAGCACCAAGATCTATGGATACATTTTCTGACAAAAAGGTCAGCTGATTATGGTCTAGCTTTAGCTGTTCCCATCCGACCTGAGAGACTGCCTGCTGTAGTGCCTGTGGGTCAGGAAGAGAGGGAGGATTTGCTGAAAAATCCCAAAGTGAGCTAACGGGGTCGATTGTAATATCAAAAGCTCCATCTGATACTTGACTGTAAAAGAGACCTTTTTTTAGGATTTCGGCCAACGGATCTGATATAGAAAATGTTCCAGTAGCCTGACTTCGATGATTTAACTGGTATACTTCACTGGACGGGATGGTTTTACTCAGCATATGTTCGTATTTTGAGCATAGAGCAAAGCATTCTTCCAGAAGTTGTGTATCTGTTGAATCATATATTGTGATGGTGACGAATGTATTGAGCAAAAAACCGGTTTTGCTGATAGGTTGTTGTGTCTGATGGCTGGTTGGACCATGTTTTTGTGAGATCAGCGCTGTAAAAAGTAATACTACAAATACGCATATCATGGGAAGTGATTTTTTTAAGTATCGCAATGTAAACTCCTTTTTGCCGGATAAATGGGCTTGAATTTTAACAGTATTTTAACATATGATTCAATTTTAGGAAAGCCTAAAGGTAGTGGTTTTCCATCCATGACAAATGAAAGGATTTATTTATGAAAAAGAAAGCAAAGAAGGATAGTTTGGAAGGAAACAGAAAAAAAGAATGGATCACAGCAGACAAGGTGGCAAAATATGGGCTTCTGATCGCTCTTGCATGTGTGATGGGATTTGTAGAATCTTTGATCCCTGTTCCGATTGGGATTCCGGGAGTAAAACTGGGACTTGCCAATTTAGTTACAATTGTTTCTCTTTATGTTGTAGGGGTTCGGGGGACATTGTTTGTATCTATTGTGAGAGTACTTTTGACAGGAGTGACATTTGGCGGCTTATCTCCGATGCTTTATAGTATGTCGGGATGCCTAGTAAGTCTGCTTTTTATGATACTTGCCAAAAAGTTGGAGATTTTTAGTGTCAGGAGTATTAGCATTTTAGGAGGTATCGGGCATAATATTGGGCAGATGGTAATGGCTGTTCTGGTTCTGGAAAATCTGAGTTTAGGATATTATTTTGGGGTGTTGATGCTGTCTGGAATGATAGCAGGCATGGTTGTCGGTCTTTTGGGGGAGATGATTTTAAAAAGATTTCTCAGATAGAAGAAAAAAGTAAAAAACACATTGTATTTCTGATGGGCTTTTTCTATAATGAATAGGAAAAGAGAAAAGCACAGGGAGGTTTGGCTAATGGATATCAACAAAGTATATCAGGCAGTAGAAGATCTTATTCAGTATGGCAGGAAGAGAGATCTTCTGGGACAAGAAGATATGATCTATGCCAGAAATCAGGTTTTGGATGTATTGAGACTGGATGAATTTGAAATGCCGGAAAATAAAGAACAGGAAGAGCATCTGGAAAATATTTTAGATGTACTGTTAGAATTTGCTGCAGAACAGGGGATTCTGGAGGAAAATACGACAGTATATCGGGATTTGCTGGATACACGTTTGATGAATTGTCTGATGCCACGTCCAAGTGAAGTGACAAAGAAGTTTTGGGAACTGTATCAGAAGGAATCTGCACAAAAGGCAACAGAATACTACTATACATTGAGTCAGGATTCCAACTATATCCGACGTGATCGGATTGTGAAAGATATGAAATGGGTGACAAAGACAAAATATGGGGATTTAGATATCACAGTCAATTTGTCTAAGCCAGAAAAAGACCCAAAAGCAATTGCAGCAGCAAAAAAGGCAAAACAGAGTGGTTATCCAAAATGTCAGCTTTGTATGGAAAATATTGGATATGCAGGAAGAATCAATCATCCAGCACGAAACAATCACAGAGTGATCCCTGTGACGATTGAAGATCATGATTGGGGATTTCAGTATTCTCCATATGTATATTATAACGAGCATTGTATTGTTTTTAACGGGCAGCATACGCCAATGAAGATTGATAAAAATACCTTTATCAAATTGTTTGACTTTGTAAAACAATTTCCACATTACTTTTTAGGTTCTAATGCAGATCTTCCGATTGTTGGTGGTTCTATCCTGACCCATGATCATTTTCAGGGTGGACATTATACGTTTGCTATGGCAAAAGCACCAATAGAAAAATATCTGAAACTGAAAGAATTTGAAGATGTAGAGGCGGGAATCGTGTATTGGCCGATGTCTGTCATCCGTACCCGTGCAAAAAATGCAGATCGTTTGATCGAATTGGGAGATAAGATCTTGACTGCATGGAGAAGTTATACAGATGAGGAGGCATTTATTTTTGCACAGACAGATGGAGAACCACACAACACCATCACTCCGATTGCAAGAAAAAATGGAGAATACTACGAATTGGATCTGGTTTTACGAAATAATATCACAACCAGTGAACATCCTCTGGGCGTATATCATCCTCATCAGGAACTGCATCACATAAAAAAAGAGAATATTGGTCTGATTGAAGTTATGGGATTGGCTGTTTTGCCGAGCAGATTGAAAGATGAGTTGGCACTTTTAGCAGAATATATTCTGGAGGGAAAGGATATCCGTTCTAATGAAAGGATTGAGAAACATGCAGACTGGGTAGAAGGTTTCCTTCCTAAGTATCCGAAACTGACAAGTGATACTGTAGAAAGTGTACTCAAAGAGGAAGTTGGACAGGTTTTTGCAAAGGTATTGGAAGATGCCGGAGTATATTCTTGTGATGAGAAGGGACGAAAAGCATTTCTTCGTTTTCTGCATTCGGTTGGCTTTGAGGAAAATTGATACCTCTCGCATACACAAAAAAATCAACCAGAAAATTCAATAAGCCACAACCTTTTGGTTGTGGAAAGCGCAGGAAGAATTATGTTGGTAATTTAGATAAGAAAGCGTTATAGTACATGAGGGAATGGAGAGAACATTCCCTCATGTTTTGCGTTTTGGGAAAAATCTGAAGATTAAAATAAAAAAGTTATGGTAAGAAACTCAAAATAGCAGACATAAAGAATACTATGGGGGGACATAGGATGTCATGAAAGAGAAACTACATAAAACACTGAAAGAATATACGGTCATTACGATCAGTATATGGATCATGGTAGTCGGAATTTACTTTTTTAAATTTCCGAACAATTTTGCATTTGGAGGAGTGACAGGTTTTTCAACGGTAGTCAGTCGTATCATACCGATCTCAGCTGGTGACTTTACATTTGTGGCAAACACAGCACTTTTGGTGTTGGGGTTTATTTTTTTGGGAAGAAATTTTGGAATCCGTACGGTATATGCCAGTATGCTGATGTCTTTTAGCATTTCCTTATTGGAGCGTTATTGTCCGATTGAACTTCCAATGACAGATGAACCACTTTTGGAATTGATGTTTGCGATTTTTCTTCCAGCAGTAGGATCTGCAATTTTATTTAATATTGGAGGTTCTAGTGGAGGAACAGATATCATTGCCATGATCCTGAAAAAATATACTAGTCTGAATATTGGAAGTGTCCTTTTGCTGGTAGATATCACAGCCGTTTTGATGTCATTTGTTATTTTTGGTCCGGCAACAGGTTTATACTCCTCTTTGGGACTTCTTGCAAAATCTCTTGTGATTGATGGAGTGATTGAGAATATGAATCTTTGCAAGTGCTTTACGATTATTTGTGATGATTCAGAACCGATCTGTGAGTTTATTATCAAAGAACTGAACCGCAGTGCTACAGTGTATAATGCACAAGGAGCTTTTACTCACCATCAGAAAACGATCATTTTGACAACAATGAAGCGTACACAGGCGTTGAGATTGAGAAACTATATCAAAGAAAAAGAGCCAACAGCATTTATTTTGATATCAAATTCTAGTGAGATCATCGGAAAAGGATTTTTAAGTTTATAATATTTCTTGCAAAAAAGCAGTACAATGTGTGCTATGATAAGACACTTTGTACTGCTTTTGACTGTCAGAACAATATAATTAAGAAGAATAAATAACAAATAATAAATGTTTCTTACAGGGTATCGTTATTATTCTTTGTATGTTATTTCTGTATCAGGGTCATCTTCAGGATCTTCGTCTGTATGATCCACTTCACGATCAGAAGTTTCTTCTGTTTCCTCAATGGGATCTTCCAGTTCTTCAACTGTTTCTTCAGATTCTGCTATCAGTTCCTCCTTGATTTCTGTAACATCTGAAATGGAAGGTTCTGCTTTATGCTGAGCAGTTTCTTCTGTAACTTCTGTTATGGATTCTTCATCTGAATTTGTAACTTTTTCTGGTTTTTCTTCCAATGTATCTTCCAATTCCTCTGGGGTTTCAGGTAAAGTATCTTCTGATTTGTCTATTTCTTCCTCTTTTGTATCTGATTTGCGAAGAGAGACATAGTTGCGTGTCACAGTTTCATCTTCAGATGGTGTGGTTTGTGTCTCTTCTTCTGTATCTTCATCTTCAAAATCGTGGAATTCCTCATCTAGTTCTTTATGAAATGATTTGTATTTTGCCAAATAAGAAATGCTTGCAGCAGCGGCTGCTCCGGCAGCAGCGGCAAGAACGATCCATTTGCCATATCCTTTTTTCTTTTTAGACATAGAAAAAACTCCTTTCTGGGCGGTCAGCCGTATATTTGTGACAAAGAAAGATCCGTAGTACGAAAATTCCATTGTTTCTTTTTATTGTAATACTTTAGAGAAAAAAAGAAAAGGCATATTTTCGAAAAAAAGTATAAAATCTGTCTTTTGCTATAAAAAAGTAAATTTTTTGGAATATAGAGAAGACAACTCACATAGAATAAAAGAAAGCATGGACAATATCTTTAATAAAAAGTTTATAAAAAAGCTAGCACTCAACGCTTGACAGTGCTAACAGGACGTGCTATAACATACTCATGAACAAAAAGAGAAACTACAACTTAAAAAGTAGAACATATAAGGAGGATATCATAATGAAGTTAGTTCCATTATTTGACAAGGTCGTATTAAAACAGTTGGTTGCAGAAGAGACTACAAAATCTGGTATTGTTCTGCCAGGTCAGGCAAAAGAAAAACCACAGCAGGCAGAGGTGATCGCAGTAGGTCCTGGCGGTGTGATCGATGGCAAGGAAGTTGTAATGCAGGTAAAGACCGGAGATAAAGTGATTTTCTCCAAATATGCAGGAACTGAGGTAGAGGTTGACGATGAGACCTATATCATTGTAAAGCAGAATGATATTTTGGCAGTATTGGAAGCATAAAGACATCCATAGAGGTGATGTTTGAAACAGGATCTATATTATTTGGTTTAGTTCGGACAATGAAAGCTCACAAAGGGCTGATATGATAGAATAAAAATAGAGTGGTCACAGGATATTACATAATTAATATAGAAGGTCATCTGTGACAGAACAGGTTTGGAGGTTGAATATTATGGCAAAAGAAATTAAATATGGAGTAGAAGCCAGAAAAGCATTAGAGGCTGGCGTAAATCAGTTAGCAAATACAGTTCGTGTAACTTTAGGACCGAAAGGACGCAATGTAGTTTTGGATAAATCTTTTGGCGCTCCATTGATCACAAACGATGGTGTTACCATTGCAAAAGAGATCGAGCTGGAAGATGGATTTGAAAACATGGGTGCACAGCTTGTAAAAGAAGTTGCAACAAAGACGAATGATGTAGCAGGTGATGGTACAACAACAGCTACTGTATTGGCTCAGGCTATGATCAATGAAGGTATGAAGAATCTGGCAGCAGGTGCAAACCCGATTGTTTTGAGAAAGGGTATGAAGAAAGCAACAGAGACTGCTGTAGAGGCGATCGCAAAGATGAGCAAGCCGATCAGCGGTAAAGAGCAGATTGCCAGAGTAGCAGCAATTTCTGCAGCAGATGATGAAGTTGGCGAGATGGTAGCAGACGCTATGGAGAAAGTTTCCAAAGATGGCGTGATCACCATTGAGGAATCCAAGACTATGAAGACAGAGCTGGATCTTGTAGAAGGTATGCAGTTTGATCGTGGTTATGTATCTGCTTATATGTGTACAGATATGGATAAGATGGAAGCAAATCTTGACAATCCATACATCCTGATCACAGATAAGAAGATTTCCAATATTCAGGAGATCCTTCCTCTTCTGGAGCAGATTGTACAGTCTGGATCTAAGCTCTTGATCATTGCAGAAGATATCGAGGGAGAGGCATTGACTACTCTGATCGTAAATAAACTGAGAGGTACATTCACTGTTGTGGGTGTAAAGGCACCAGGATATGGCGACAGAAGAAAAGAAATGCTGAAAGATATCGCAATTTTGACAGGTGGTACAGTAATTTCTGAGGAACTTGGTCTGGAATTGAAAGATACAACAATGGATCAGTTAGGACGTGCAAAATCTGTTAAGGTTCAGAAAGAGAATACTATCATTGTAGATGGAGAGGGCGATAAGGAAGAGATTTCTGCAAGAGTAAACCAGATCCGTGCACAGATTGAAGAGACAACATCTGATTTTGATAGAGAGAAACTGCAGGAGAGACTGGCAAAATTAGCTGGTGGTGTTGCTGTGATCCGTGTCGGTGCAGCTACTGAGACAGAGATGAAAGAAGCAAAACTTCGTATGGAAGATGCTTTAGCAGCTACCAAGGCAGCAGTAGAAGAGGGAATCATCGCAGGCGGCGGTTCTGCTTATGTACATGCAGCTGAGGAAGTAGAGAAAGTGGTTGCTTCTCTGGAAGGTGATGAGAAGACAGGTGCAAGAATTATCCTCAAAGCTCTGGAAGCTCCTTTGTTCCACATTGCAGCAAATGCAGGTCTGGAAGGTTCTGTTATCATTAATAAAGTAAAAGAGTCTCCTGTAGGTACTGGATTTGATGCATATAAAGAAAAATATGTAGATATGGTGGAGGCAGGTATTCTGGATCCGGCTAAGGTTACAAGATGTGCCCTTCAGAATGCGACAAGTGTTGCATCTACCTTATTGACAACAGAGTCTGTTGTTGCTAATATTAAAGAAGAAGCTCCGGCTATGCCAGCAGGCGGTGCTGGAATGGGCATGATGTAATCGCTCAGTTGTCCAAGCAGTCTGTGACAGAGAGATAGAGACAGCTTCCGGTGTCAGTTTGATGTCGGGAGCTGTCAAAATATTACAACAAAGGAAGGTTCGGGACCTTAAAGGTGCCGGAAGAGGGAATTAAGATGAATGAAGCATATGCAGAGTGGCTTTTAAAACAGAAGGAGCCGGGATATGCCTGGCCGCTTAGAATCCTGATGGGATTCGTGTGCGTGGTAACGTTTCTGTCCTCCGCACTTTTTGGGATCTTAGGGATGCTGGCATTTCTTTTGGCAATAGCAGCTGCCTATTTTGTATTCCGTGGTTTAAAGGTGGAGTATGAGTATTTGTTTGTCACAAAGCAGTTTTCTGTGGATAAGATCATGAATCAGATGAAGCGTAAGAAAGTCATGGAATGTTCTATGGATGATGTCCGTATTATTGCTCCTGTGGATGCATATGTGCTGAAAGATCATGAGACATCTGATATGAAAGTGGTAGATTATTCTTCCAAAGAGGCAGGGGCAAGATTGTATGCTATGATCTATCAGAATGGCGGAATAACGACAAAAGTGATTTTCGAGCCAAGTGATAAGATGCTGCAGTGTTTTAGAATGACTGCACCGAGAAAAGTAGTACTTCAATAAGAAAGATAAGGTTTCCGTGTGGAGAAATCCACATGGAAGCCTTTTGTGCTTTTTTATGGATTTTGCCGTGGTAATGTGAAAACGCAAAAAAGAGTATAGAGTCTGATACAAATAAAAGACAATATAAAAATATAGCAACAGAAAATATAATAAATAAAAGGTTACATAAATATATAAAATTAGATAAAAATATATTTGACAAGTGAAAAAAAGTCTGATAATATAATATACCATAACCTGTTAGTTATTAAAAATTTTAATAAAACACACAAGAAAGTGAGGAAAATTTAATGGGTAAGATTATCGCAGACGGCATTACTTTTGATGATGTACTGCTTGTACCTTCCTATTCAGAAGTGATCCCAAACCAGGTAGATCTGACAACACATCTGACAAAGAAAGTAAAACTGAATATTCCATTGATGAGTGCGGGTATGGATACGGTAACAGAACACCGTATGGCGATTGCGATGGCCAGACAGGGCGGCATCGGTATCATACACAAAAATATGTCTATTGAAGAACAGGCAGAGGAAGTTGACAGAGTAAAGCGGTCTGAAAACGGTGTTATTACAGACCCATTTTTCCTTTCTCCGGAGCATACTTTGAAGGATGCCAATGAGCTGATGGCAAAATATCGCATTTCTGGTGTTCCTATTACGGAGGGCAGGAAGTTAGTTGGTATTATCACAAACCGTGATTTAAAGTTTGAGGAAGATTTTTCCAAAAAGATCAAAGAATGCATGACATCTGAGAATCTGGTGACAGCAAAAGAAGGTGTGACACTTCAGGAAGCAAGACAGATCCTTGGAAAGGCAAGAGTAGAGAAACTGCCGATCGTAGATGATGACTTTAACTTAAAGGGACTGATCACGATCAAAGATATTGAAAAACAGATCAAATATCCATTGTCTGCAAAGGACGAGCAGGGAAGACTGCTTTGTGGAGCTGCTGTAGGTATCACTGCAAATGTTCTGGATCGTGTAAAAGCACTGGTAGATGCAAAGGTGGATGTTATTGTTCTGGATTCTGCTCATGGTCATTCAGCAAACGTAATCCGTTGTGTCAAGATGATCAAAGAGGCATATCCTGAAGTACAGGTGATCGCTGGAAACGTAGCAACAGGAGAGGCGACTAAAGCCCTGATCGAAGCTGGTGTTGATGCTGTCAAAGTTGGTATCGGACCTGGATCTATTTGTACAACCCGTGTAGTTGCTGGTATCGGTGTTCCGCAGATCACAGCAGTTATGGAT
>CAJMNU010000042.1 GCA_905214855.1 uncultured bacterium
TGTTGTAAGAATGATCTTATAACCCAAGAAGGAGAAAGCCTCTGGCCACAATCTCATACCATAACCGCTCTTTAAATCCAAGGAGTCTACTAATACTTTATAAATTGGTAACAGAATAAACAGGGCAATCAATACAAAAGCAGCATAAATAAGTACATCGCCTATTGTTAATTTTTTTTCTCTTCCCATACCTGTACCTCCTATACAATACCGCGGCCGCGGACTTTTTTACTTGCATAGTTACAAGCCAATACCAACATACAAGCTACCAGAGACTTGAACAGACCAACGGCGGTTGTATAACCATAGTTCGGAACACCGACACCGAAAGTCTGACGGTAGATATAGGTCTGCAGAACGTCAGCCACATCATAAACTGCTTCATTATATAATACAAATACTGGTTCGAACAGATTCAGAACCTTTGCTAAATTCAAAATTAAAACTGTGATGATCGTATTGTACAATGCTGGTAAAGTGATGAAACGAAGCTGCTGCCAACGGTTTGCACCGTCCATCTCGGCTGCCTCGTACAGATCCGGGCTGATTCCAGCCAGAGTTGCCAGATAAAGAATAGTTCCCCAACCTGTATCTTTCCATACATCAATGATGTAGTACATCAAACGCCACCACTGCTTGCTTGCCAGGAAATAGATTTCCTCGCCAGTTTCAATCACACCGATCTGTTTCAGGAATGCATTCACAAGTCCAGAATCAGATGGGGACAAGATCAAAGAGAATACAGATGCAGCAACAACCCATGAAAGGAAGTGCGGCAGATAAATAATTGTCTGGAATGTCTTCTTTGCGTAAATGTTTCTCATCTCATTTAACATCAAGGAAACTACAACCGCAAGAAGTGTTGTCAGTAACAATTTTGTTACACTGATCTGCAATGTGTTAAAGAAAGCGCTCCAGAATGCTTCCTTTGCGAAAATCGTCTCAAAATGTTTAAATCCTACAAACTTAGGTGTACCAATCGGCTTATAATCATAAAAAGCGTAGCGGATCCCCAACATAGGAAGATAGTTAAATAAACATACCAGAATAAGAACCGGAAGTGCCATAACATAGAACCATCTGTAATAACGGATTCTGGCACCTAAGGATTTTGAGCTTGTTCTCATAGGGGCAGATGACTTTTGTTTACTCATATGCAATACCTACCTTATCTAAAATTGTTCACAGATACATTATCATTTGCTACAAACTCGGAATCTATATTCCATCCCCCTCAAGGTTACAAAAGAACACCTTTTTCATCCAAACCGGTGATCGTACTTCACTGTTTCTATTCATCATCCAGGTGTTTCTCAAGTATCTGTGCAGGTAAAACTCCTCATTACATCCTGCATCACACATCGGATAGCCTGACAACAGGTATCCTCCGTTCCTAAATAGCGTCCAACAGCTCCCCACTGTTGGACACTAACATGAAATAAGAAGGGATCCATATCGCAGGATCCCTCTTCGCCTGCGGCAAACTGTCATAAACACTTTGTACTGCCATCAGGCACCCCCGAAGGGTAATACTTGGGGAATATCCCCACAGTATGGAAAACAACTTATATTACTGAGCATTTAAAGATTCCAGAATCTCAGCTACCATATCAGCAGACTGCTCCTGATATTTTGCGATTGCATCCTCAGCAGAAAGGTTTCCAGTTACAACCTCTGTAACCAGTGGCTTTCTGATATCGTTCAGGTCAGCGATGTAAGTATTGTATGCTTCATCGTAGTTCGGGCTCTGATGTGCCTGAACTGCCCAGTCATTGAACTGTTTCTGGGATGTTTTTGCGATCTCAGCTACAGTACCTTCACCCGGATCTGCTCCTTCAAATCCAGCGATTGCCAGCATTGGATCGATATGGTTCTTTGTGTTCAGAGTAGTTGGTGTCTGTAAGTTAGGAAGCATATGGAATACGCCCTCTTCATATGTTGCGCTGTTGTCGCCCCATGTTACAGTCTCTGCCTTATCATCCCAGTGAGTTCCCTTTACACCGTAGCTCCACAGTGTCTGTACTGTACCACCATCCAGCATCGGCTCGATGAAGTACTTGAACGCACCTTCTGGGTTCTTGCAGTTAGCAGTGATACACCAAACGTTAGCAGCTGTTCTCTCTACATAGTTGCCCAATTCTTTGATCGGAGGAACGATAACCAACTCGCCATCAAGACCTTTTGCTTCAAGGTTTGTCTTCAGGTTGTTAGCCCATGTTCCTGCCCAGTATGTGAACACACCGCACTTATTATCATAGAATTTGTTACGGCAGTCAGAAGTCTTATTTGTGATGATCTCTTTATCAATGTATCCAGCCTGATAAGCCTCTTTCAATCTTGTCATAGCAGCTGCCATAGCATCCTCAGAGAAACCATCTACCCAAACGCCTTCAGCGTTCTTATAGAAGTCCGGATATCCATCCTGATAGAACTCTGGAAGGAAGTTTGTATATGGAGCCTCAGCACCTATCAGACCAGAAGCTGTCAGAGCGAAAGTATCGCCATTTGTACCGTTTCCATCTGGATCTCCCTCTGTAAATGCCTTCAGTACATTGATGTACTCTTCATAAGTAGTAGGAGTCTCAAGACCTACATTGTCCAACCACTGTTTCTTGATGTATGTAACACATCCGTTTCCTCTTGCCGGAGCGAAACCATACAGTTTTCCATCCAGATACAGACCTTTGATGATATCCTCGTTGATCACACGTCCGGAAGCCTTCAGATCAGAATTCTCCCAAGCAGATGTCATATCCCAAAGAGCTCCCTGAGATGCATAGCTCCAGTAATAGGAACTTCCCAGCATGATGATATCCGGAATGTCTCCGCCTGCAAATGTCATACTTACGTTATCATAGTAAGCGGAATGGTCTGGCTGGATAAATTCCAGTTCAATTCCCAGCTCTTTCTCCAGAGCTGCCTCAAACTGATCACGTCCATTTTCTGTTGTGAATACAGTACCATCAAACATAACTTTCAGTTTTTCTGGTTTCTTAATATCACTTGCTGCTGCTGTTGTCTCTGTGCTGCTGCCTGCTGCTGTTGTCTCTGTGTTTCCACCTGCAGCTGCTGTGGTCTCATTATTTCCACCGCCACAAGCTGTAAGGCTCATACACATTGCTGCACCTAATACCAGTGCTGTCCCTCTACGAAATGTTTTTTTCATAAAGCCTGTTCCTCCTTCTTTTTGGTATGATCCCCAAATCATACCTTCACGGTTACATTTGTCATATTTGAAACATTGTGTTATGTTTGGAAGTACTTACATTTTAGAAAGTACTTACATTTTGCTGTTTCTTTTTGACTTCTCTTGCAGTATATACTATTTTCAATCATTTTGCAAGTGAAAAACGTGTTTTTTTTGGCTAAACATTACATTTTCTTTCTTTTTTTATGTGAGCGCTTTCATTCTTTCCACAAGTTTTTTATCTTTTTTTCTCTATTTTTAGTAAAATTATAATAGTGGTAAAATCATTTTTCTTGAAATCTAAGTCAAAATGGCTGTTTTTAAGCCAAAAGTACTGTTTTTTTGTCATTATTTTTTTCTTATTTTCCTTTCTTTTTCTTTTTTAGAATTGTAAGAGCTTTCATTTTTTATATGTTGTTTTTTCAGACAATTTCACTGTTTAATCAAAAAGTATAAAAAACATTTTTTTTCATTTCCTTTTTATGGCATTTTAGACAAGAGCCTAATACAGCAATACAGCCATCCCCAAAATGTATCATATCATCAGATATGCAAAAACAGCCAAAGAACTCCTTTTTGTTTCTTTGGCTGTCTCTCGTCTCACTAAAAAACTATATACTTACTCCACCATCAGCTGCCCTCACCTAAAGGTAATAGTTTTTTACTAACATCTTATAAAAGCTGGAATGGATTATTTTCCTTCATAGATGATAGCAGAATCCACATCAATCCCTTTCAGGCGATCTCTTCCGTTTAATCCGGCAAGTTCCATCACAAAACAACATTTTACAACTTCACCGCCCAATTGTCTCACCAATTTGATGATTGCCTCAATCGTTCCTCCGGTCGCAATCAAGTCATCAATGATCACTACCTTCTGTCCTGGCTTGATCGCATCTGCATGCATCTCGATCTCTGCACTTCCATATTCCAGTTCATATGTCTGAGATATCGTCTCACATGGCAGTTTTCCTTTTTTACGGACTGGTACAAAACCTTTATGCATTTTATAAGCAATTGGTACACCAAAAATAAATCCTCTGGATTCCGGACCTACTACAACATCAAAATCTACACCTTCCAGCATATCTGCAAGTGCATTGATCGACATTTCAAGCCCATCTGCATCCTGAAGAATCGTAGTCACATCACGGAAGATAATTCCAGGTTCTGGAAAATCCGGAATGCTTCTTACATAATCTTCGATTTTCTCTCTCTTCATTTTTCAGTCCTCCCAAATGACATTTGTTCCCTGCGCGATCAGTTCTTCTCCATCCTGTCCTTCTATCTTTACATTGCGAAGTATCAATTCCTCTACATTGTATGCGTAGATTCCCATTTTTGTCACTTCTTCTGCACCTTCCATCATTGCTGGCACTCCTGCTGTAGGCTGGTCTGTATAAGACACTTTTACATTTTCCATCTCTACTTTGCGGATCTTCTGCTCCGGCAGACCACACATATAAGCTGCTGCCACATGACAATTTTCTGCATCAATATCTTTAAATTTTAAAGTACGGATGTCTGGTGTTCTTTCATCCACCGGAAGAACTTCCCTGCTTCTTACATATTCTGTATGTCCATCTGGATCACAGTAATAAAAGCTGTTAATCACAAATGGAGTCATAACATGATCCATATGAATGTTTTCAAATACAATATCTTCTATGATCGCATCTTTACCGCGTCCTCTTCTGGTCTTAATGCGAAGTCCTCTGTCTGTATGCAGGAACAGGCAGTCTTTTACTGTCAGTCTCTTCACTCCGCCTGCCATTTCGCTTCCGATCGTGATAGAACCATGACCATCTCTCATACAGCACTGGTGGATCAGGATATCTTCTGATGGCTTTTTATATTTTGCCCCCATATAGATTTTTCCCGACTTGACTGCCACACAGTCATCTCCCAATGAAAAATAAATTCCGGCAAGTTCCACATCACAACAGGATTCTGGATCCAATCCATCTGTATTAGGTGAATCTTTAGGATTTAAAATTTTAAGATCCAAAAACTTCAAATGGTCTGAAAAATATGGGTGGATATTCCAGCTCGGACTGTTCTGTACCTGAATTCCCTGTACAGTTACATTTTCACAGTGATTCAGATATAACATTCTTGGACGAAATGCAATGTTCATGATCTTTGGCTGATACCACCAGTTTCCTTCCTCTTTCCCTGCATTTCCTTCGATCATACCCTGTCCATAAATCTCTACATTCTTTACACCAATTCCAGTGACGATCCCTGCAAACATAGGAAGTGGATTTCCTTCCCATGTTCCCAGATTATACTCTTCTTTTTCATCATAACTCTGGATCACATCCTGAAGGATGGGGAATAAAGTCCGATCTGTATACGCAGACAAAACAGCTCCCTCTGCCAACTCGATGCGAATATCATCTTTTAAGAATAAACTGCGGATCTTATAGATTCCCTTTGGAATCAGGATGCGGCTCTGCTTTGGACAGGACATGATCGCAGCTTGGATAAATGTTGTATCATCCTGTTTTCCATCACCTTTTGCTCCAAAATCCTTCACATTTAATGTAACAAACTCATGCTCTGTACAAAAAGAAATCTTTTCTGACCCCTTCTCTCCTTCTACACAAACCTCATATTCTGTATCTGGTTTTAAACCGTACAGACTCGTGATCACCTTTTTCGTCTTTCCATACAACTTATGGTTGAGCAGAATTGTATACTCTTCCTTTGTCTCATAAATGCCGCCATCTGCGATCTCCAATACCGCACATCTGGCTGTTTTCCAAATTACTTTTATCTCCATCTTCTTCTCCCACTATGCTCTCTGTATTCTACATACTTTTGCGTAAAGTTCCATGCACATACTCATAAGTGCTATATCACTGCCATCCCACGCCTCTGGAAGATCTTTTAAAGACTCCCAAATTGTCAGACCATACTCTTCATATTTCTCAGCCAAAAGAGTTCTGTTAGCACATGCAGAAAGGATCACATACCCCATGATCGCTCTATCAATCGGTTTTTGTTCATTCAGCTTTTCCCATCCACCAACATGTTCTACATTCTCTTTGATCTTTTTGCGGAATAAATCCTGAAGCGCTCTGTAATGTTCATAAATCTCAGGAGACATTACAGAAATCACATCGATCAATGATGCCAGATTCCATTTGTCAGAAAAATCCATGTTCTTAAAAATACGCACAATGTTCGCATAATGTTCTTTCTTTGCGTAAGCAGTATCATACGCCATAAAGAATGGATGTACCTTGTAAACCTCTGCCAAATCCTCCAAAATATCAAAAGCCTTTTTTCCCTCTTCTAAAATAGCTTTCTCATACATTTCATCCCCTGTTTCTTTCCATGCAAAAAACAATGCAGTTGCTGTCCCCGTACTCAAACTTGCATTTTTTGCTGTATCCAACAGAAATTCCCTATATGCCACATCCCCTGCTGCATCATAATACTGGATACAGGCTGGAATCGTCACAGACGCACATTCTGGATGCGTCTTTGCAAGATTTAAAAATTCTTCTGGTCTCATTGGCTTCCCTCATCTTCTTTTCCTTAAATTAAGGCATTTACCTCTTTATCAATATAACATTGAACCATCAAAAAAACAAGACTGCCCATAGAATTAAGGTTTGACCCTGTAACATATTTATGATAAAATATTATTAATCATGTAAGCGCTTACAAAAGCAAAACTATTTTTTAACATGGAGGGTATCTTTTATGGAAATTTTAGACCGTTATATCAATGAACTTCTGGACAAAAGCACACCTCAGGCTCCCATCTGGAATATCGAAAAGATCCGCAGCGGGAAACCATCTACATGGAACTACATTGATGGCTGTATGATCAAAGCGATCTTAGAGCTATATCATATCACTGGCAATCAGAAATATCTTGATTTTGCTGACAACTTCATCGACTACTTCGTTCAGGAAGACGGAAGCATCAAATCTTATGATCCTGAAGAATATAACTTGGACAATGTAAATGCTGGAAAAACATTATTTGATCTGTATAAGCTGACAAACAAAGAAAAATACCGCAAGGCAATTGACACGATCTATAGTCAGATCCAGAAACAGCCACGTACTTCTACTGGAAATTTCTGGCACAAATTGATCTATCCAAATCAGGTATGGCTGGATGGTCTGTATATGGGACAGCCATTCTATATGCAGTACGAACTGGAATACAATCAGGGTAAGAACTGCATGGACAGCTACAATCAATTTATTCATGTATATGACCTGCTGCGCAATGAAAAAAATGGTCTCTATTATCATGCATACGATGATTCCAGAGAGGCATTCTGGTGTGATAAAGTAACCGGACTTTCCAACAATTTCTGGCTGCGTGCACTTGGTTGGTATGCAATGTCCCTGATCGACACCATTGACATCATGCCTGATTCTATGAAAGAACAACGTGATGAACTGACCCGTATCTACAAAGAATTGATCGATTCTATGCTAAAATATCAGCACGAAAGCGGTATGTGGTATCAGTTAGTCAACCTAGGAGGTATTGAGCCAAATTATCTTGAAACTTCTGGTTCTGCTATCTACGCATATGCGATCATGAAAAGTGTCCGCCTTGGCATTTTGGATGAGTCCTACTATTCTTATGGCGAAAAAGCATTCTTAGGTACTTGTAATACATATCTGTCCGAAGAAAATGGAGAACTTCAGCTTGGCGGTATCTGTCTTGTTGCAGGTCTTGGCGGAAAAGATATGAGAGATGGTACATTTGGTTACTATATGGGCGAACCGATCGTCAAAAATGAGGCAAAAGGTGTTGCTCCACTGATCCTTGCCTACATTGAAACAATGTACCATGATCAGAAAAAATCACAATAAAACAACATTATGATAAATATATGAAAGGATTTTGCTTATGAAGATACAGACATTTCCTATCTCTGTTACAGAAGAAGAAGCAGGCTCTCCTCACATTGGCTCTCCTGCCATGTTGACAGCTTATATTCTGGATAATCATGATCTGGATCCAAACCGTCTCAGACCAGCTGTGATCATTTGTCCGGGCGGAGGCTATCAACACCTTGCACCAAGAGAAAATCAGGCGATCGCAATGCAATATCTGGCTATGGGATGCCATGCATTTGTTCTGGAATACAGCCTGATGCCCAATATCTTTCCCTATGCGCTGATGGAAATTGCAAAATCCACAGCACTGATCCGCAGCAAACAGAAAGAATGGCATGTAGATCCTGATAAGATCTTGGTCAGCGGTTTCTCTGCCGGAGGGCATGTTGCTCTCAGTCTTGGTGTGTTCTGGAAGAAAAACTTTCTCTCCACTTCTCTCCATCTCTCTCCAGAAGAAATCCGTCCTAATGGTGTGATTTTGTGTTATCCAGTCATTACATCTTGTTACAAATTTCATCCCAGTTCTTTTTCTTGCCTTTTAGGAGACAAAGTCAATGATCCTAAGATGCGTGATCTGGTTTCCTTAGATAAACAGGTGACTTCTGATCTTCCAAGAACCTTCCTTTGGCATACTTGGACTGATCAGGCTGTACCGGTTGCAGGAAGCCTGATGTTTGCCACAGCCTGTGAGACAGCTGGAGTCAATCTGGAAATGCACATTTATGCATCTGGTCACCATGGTTTGGCACTGGCTGATGCGGAATCCAGCAATCCTGACGGAAATCACATTGAGCCATCCTGTCAGAGTTGGATTTCTTTGGTCAAAACATGGATCACGACCTACTATCTTTCATAAAGCTACAGGAAACTTCTAAAATCCAACAAGTTATTTCTTTCAACATGTTGTATAAGAAATTGGGGCTGTAAAAAACTCCCCTAGTTCACAATTAAGAATAAATAATTTAAGAACAAATTCCCCAAGGATCACAAAAATGTCTTCCTTGGGGAATTTATATTTATATATCAGATGATACATTTTATATTTATAGAATTATATGCTTATATCTATTCATAAATTGGATATTTATCGCAAAGTTTTGTCACTTCTGCCCTGATCTCATCTGCCTTTGCTTCAAAATCTGTTGCCGCAAGCCAGATACACTCTGCAATTTTTGCCATATCCTCTTCCTTCAATCCTCTGGATGTGATTGCCGGAGTTCCGATTCTGACTCCAGACGTCACAAATGGACTCCTCGGTTCATTGGGAACAGTATTTTTATTCAGTGTAATATACACTTCATCGCATCTATTCTGCAATTCTTTTCCGGATACATCCATTCCTCTTAAATCTACCAGCATCAAATGATTGTCTGTACCACCGGTTAAGATCTTAAATCCTTGATTTTGCAATTCTTGTGCCAATGCTTTAGCATTCTTTAAAACCTGTGCCTGATATTCCCTAAATTCTGGTTTTAAAGCCTCTCCAAAGCAAATCGCTTTAGCTGCAATCACATGCTCCAATGGACCTCCCTGTGTCCCCGGAAAAATAGCTTTATTAAAATTGAATTTTTCTGCTGCTTCTTTATTGGCTAAGATCATTCCTCCTCGTGGTCCACGCAGCGTCTTATGTGTCGTTGTGGTCACAACATCTGCATAAGGAATCGGATTTGGATGCAGTCCTGCGGCGACCAATCCTGCAATATGAGCGATATCTACCATCAGATATGCTCCCACCTTGTCTGCAATCTCACGGAATCTCTTAAAATCTATCACACGGCAGTATGCGCTTGCACCTGCAACGATCAACTTTGGTCTGCATTCTTTTGCAATTCTCTCTACTTCATCATAATCAATAAAACCATCATCATTTACTCCATAAGAGACTGCATGAAAATAAGAACCTGAAAAATTAACAGGACTTCCATGAGAAAGATGACCTCCATGATCCAATCCCATTCCAAGAACGGTATCTCCTGGTTTTAACATTGCAAAAAATACTGCCATATTTGCCTGTGCTCCAGAATGTGGCTGAACATTCGCATAATCACAGCCAAACAGTTTTTTTGCACGCTCAATTGCGATCGTCTCAACCACATCTACGCACTGACAACCACCATAATAGCGTTTTCCTGAATATCCCTCAGCATACTTGTTAGTCAAAACAGTTCCCATTGCCATCATTACCGATTCTGATACAATATTTTCCGAAGCGATCAGTTCCAGATTTCTACGCTGTCTTGCATACTCTGCCTGAATCGCAGCACCTATCTCCGGATCATTTTTTGTGATCAGATCCATTACATCTTTTACCATTGCCCATCCCATCCCTTCTTTATACACTAATACAATGTAAGATTATTGTCTCATACTCAGATATCCCATTTCCATCCTGTATTTTATTGACACTCCCACAACTAAAGCAGGAGGTTTTACGACACATTGGATAATTTTTTCTATTATAATCTCTTACCCACACTTTGTCAAACACTATTCTTATTTTTATTGAATTTTCTGTCTTTTTCTGTTAATTTATTTTCTTATCTTACAAAGTTATAGAAATTGATACCCTTGAATCACAACCTGCACACAAACCATACCATTATATGTATTCAAATCTGGATAGTATACTACATTCATCCTGTTCCTATCACCCATTTCTTCTATAAAAGAATCACCCTCTCCAAACAAAACTCCATCTATAGGATAACCATGTTCACTGTTCAATCTCATTTTTACCACATTTCTATTTTTCCCCACCACATAAGCACTTTGTATTTTCACATTTCTCTCTGCAAACAATGGTTTTTCATTTCCCTGTCCAAAAGGTTCCAATGTACTCAATTCTTGAATCAGACGTTCTGAAGCATACTCAAAAGGCATTGGCGCATCGATCCATACCTTTTTTACAAAATCTTCTTCTGTTAAATGGCAATTTTTATTCAATGCCTCTCGAAAAAGTTCCAGATTCTCAGGCTTTAAAGAAAGTCCCGCTGCCATCGGATGCCCTCCAAATTTTATCAGCAGATCCTGAACTTCTGTAAGTCCCAAAAACATATGATATGCTGGAATAGAACGACCAGATCCTTTTAGTCCTTCTTTTCCACGAGTAAGCACAATAGATGGTTTATTATATTTCTCCCTAAGGCGACCTGCAATAATACCAGCAAGAGATTCATGGCACTCTGGCAAATAGACGACAAGGACTTTATCCTGTTTTCCTCTTCCCGTCCTCTCCAGTTCTTCTATTGC
>CAJMNU010000043.1 GCA_905214855.1 uncultured bacterium
ACAGCTGTCTCAGAGTTCAGACCCAGTTCTTTGTAATTCTCAACTTTTGCTTTGGAAGCGTTGTATACTACAAAATCCGGTTCAAAGTTTTCCAGTTCTTCTTCTGTAGGCTGAATGAACATATTCTTTACAAAATGTGCCTGCCAAGCAACTTCCATGATGAAACGGATTGCCATACGTGTATCTTTGTTAGCACCGCAGAATGCGTCAACTACAAACAGTTTCTTGTTGGACAGCTCGTTTAAAGCGATCTCTTTTACTGCATTCCAAGTTTCTACAGAAGCTGGATGGTTATCATTCTTATATTCATCAGAAGTCCACCATACAGTATCTTTGGAATTTTCATCCATAACGATAAACTTATCTTTAGGAGAACGGCCTGTGTAGATACCAGTCATAACGTTAACTGCGCCCAGTTCACTTTCCTGTCCTTTTTCAAAGCCCTCAAGATCAGATCTTGTCTCTTCCTCAAACAGCATCTCATAGGAAGGGTTGTGTACGATCTCTGTGGTTCCATTAATGCCATACTTGCTCAAATTGATTTCTGCCATCTTACATTAACCTCTTTTCTTCTTTCTTCAATAGTAATGGTTGTTAAGAAAAAAATATGATAACTGCCTGTAAATAATACAGGACTTACGATATCGTTTGAAAGGATTACATGGTACAACTCCTATTATCATATTATACATAATAAATCAATAAAAGCAATAAAAATTCTTTAAAAATTTACTAAAAAAATAGAAGAAAGATACAAAGTATGAAGGAAATAGAAGAAACATAAGAAATATAAAATATAGAGGAGTAGTCTGTTTTACTTAAAAAATTAAAAATTTAGAAATAATAGGTGAATTTGATGATGTTATGCTATAATTGAGATAAATATTCTGATTAACATTTACAATAGAATTTGCAATAAAAAGACAGGAGGAAAGAAATGAAAGTATATGAAATGTATTTTAGCCCTGTTGGAGGAACAAAAAAGGCAATAGATATTCTGACAGATGGGATTATGGATGAAAATGTACAGGTAGAGGAAATTGATCTGACAGACAGTGAAAAAGATTTTAATACTGTGGAATTGGAAAAAGAGGATATTGTTATGATCGCCGTACCATCTTATGGAGGTCGTGTTCCTCAAACAGCGGCACAGCGTTTTTCTAAAGTTAAGGGAAACCATGCCAGAGCAGTGTTAGTCTGTGTATATGGAAATCGTGCCTATGAGGATACTTTGGCAGAGCTTTTGGATCTTGCAAAAGAGGCAGGATTCTGTGTGATAGGAGCTGTGGCTGCATTGGCAGAGCATTCTATTGTACATGAATATGGAGTAGGACGACCTGATACACAGGATAAGGAACAGATTTTACGTTTTTCAGAGGAGATAAAGGAGAAATTAAAGTCAGGAGATTGTAAAGAACCGCAGATTCCGGGAAATCGTCCGTATAAAGTGTGGGGTGGAAGTAATGTAGTTCCAATGCCATCTAAACAGTGCAGCAAGTGCGGATTATGTGCAATAAAGTGCCCTGTTCAGGCAATTGACAGGAAAGATCCTCAAAAAGTAGATACAGAAAAATGTATTTCCTGTATGCGTTGTATTGCTGTCTGTCCACAGAAAGCAAGAGAGATTTCTCCTGTAGTACTGGAAAAACTTAGTTTGGCATTGAAGAAGGTATGTTCTGTGAGAAAGGAAAATGAATTATATCTGTAATAAAAAGAAATTTCTCTTACAGAAGTCTTACAGAAAGAAAACTCGATTCTCTTTAATGGGTAAACTGGATTATGGGAGGAATTTATTATAAAGTGTTAATGATCTTTTTGATTATCTCAGGAAAGGAGTATTATGCATGAAAGAGGATTCTAAAGAAATAGGATTGCGCCTTTTGGAAAAGGGCAAAAGAGGGATTTTCCGAATGATTTTCAGCCGTTCGGGCTTGATTCTTGTCTTGCTTGCTATACAAGTTTTGTTCTTGTTTAGTATTTTCCATTGGTTTGAGGCGTTTTTGCCTCATATTTATGGTGGTGTTGTAATCTTTACTGTGTTTATGGTGTTGTATTTACTCAACAGTTCTATGGATCCAACATCGAAAATCACATGGTTGGTAGTTGTTATGCTTTTGCCTGTATTTGGAGCTTTGCTGTTCCTTTATACACAGAAGAACTTTGGTCACCGCACACTAAAAAATCGTTATGCTCAATTAAATAAAGAAACGGAAGAATCTCTAAAGCAAGATCCAGAAACAAAGAAAGCATTGCAACAGTCTGATCCAGGAGCAGCAGCTCTGTCACATTATGTGCAGCGCAGTGGATGCTATCCGGTTTATGATCATACATCTGTAACTTATTTTCCTCTTGGAGAAGATAAGTTTCAGGAGATGCTGATCCAGTTGGAAAAGGCAGAGCATTTTATCTTTCTGGAATATTTTATTGTAGATGAAGGTGAAATGTGGGGAAAGATTCTGGAAATTTTGGCACGAAAAGTAAAAGAGGGAGTCGATGTACGAATGCTCTATGATGGTACTTGTGAACTCTCTACGTTGCCTCATGATTATCCTCAGAGACTTCGAAAACTGGGTATTCAATGTAAAATGTTTGCTCCTATTAAGCCTTTTGTGTCCACACATTACAATTATCGAGATCATAGAAAGATTTTAGTGATCGATGGAAAGATAGCTTTTAATGGAGGTATCAATCTGGCAGATGAGTATATTAATACTTATGAAAAACATGGTCATTGGAAAGACACTGCTGTTATGGTGAAAGGTGAAGCTGCCCGCAGTTTTACTCGAATGTTTTTACATATGTGGTTTTTAGATGAAAAAGAAACAGATTTTGATACATTTCTGAATGTACCGATCACGCCAGAGGCAGAAAATGGTTTTGTCATGCCTTATGGTGACTGCCCTCTGGACAAGGATAAGGTAGGAGAACAGGTCTATATAGATATGTTGAATCGGGCGCAGAATTATATTTATATTATGACACCTTATCTGATTTTAGATGGTGAGTTAGAAAACGCTTTAAAATATGCTGCAGAGCGTGGTGTTGATGTTCGGATCATGCTTCCAGGTGTTCCGGACAAGTATATTCCTTTTTCTCTTGCTTTGACACATTATAAGGCTTTATTGGAATCTGGCGTAAAAATTTATGAATATACACCTGGTTTTATTCATGCAAAGGTTTTTGTATGTGATGATCGAGAGGCTGTTGTTGGAACGATCAATCTGGATTATCGCAGCCTGTATCATCATTTTGAATGTGCGACTTATATGTGGGGAACAGATTGTATTCCTCAGATTTTAGATGATTTTAAAGTTACTCAGAAAAAATGCCGAGAGATTACTGTTGATATGATCAAGACAGAACCTTTTAAGCGTCGGATGCTTGGCTTTGTGGCAAAAGCTATCGCACCGTTGCTGTAATTGGTAGACAAAGCAGGGGGTACTAATGTTTAAAATTATCTTATTGGTTATATATATTGCTACTATTTTAGCGGTCATTTTTGTAGAGAGAAAGAATCCGACAGAAGCTTTACTTTGGGTGTTTGTTATGGTGTGTATTCCGTATGCAGGTGTTTTGCTTTATCTGGTTTTTGGCAGTACCACTGCGATCAAGTTGACATCTGTTTTTAGAAGGAAAAAACTTAGTAAGCGCCTGCCAGCTGCAAAGATATCACAGGATTTATTGACGGGACAACAAGTTTCAGAAGAAGATCTTCAGGTTATGCAGTTCAATGAGAATTATAATAACAGTCCTGTTACATGTTATGAGAATTATCAGCTTTTTATCACTGGTGAAACACATTATCGTGCATTATTTGAGGATATTAAAGGGGCAAAAGAAAGTATTTATGTGCTGTTTTATACGATCCATCATGATGTGATGGGGGAAGCATTAGTCAAATCCTTGACTGAGAAGGCAAAAGAAGGTGTCACTGTTTTGGTGATGTGTGATTTTATAGCCAATTTGTCTACTCCTAGTAAAATGTTTAAACCTTTAGTGGATGCAGGAGGAAAGGTGATTCGTGTTAAACCATATCTGACGCATTATCGCAGTCATAGAAAGATTGTTACTATCGATCATAAAATTGGATATATCGGTGGTATGAATATTGGAAAGCAGTATGCAAATCTGGCTGAAAAGAAAAATCCATGGCGTGATACACAAATCCGTCTGACAGGAGCTTGTGTTGCAACACTGGATGCCTATTTTATGACAGATCTTTTATGTGCGGTACGCCGAAAAGATTGGGAAGATGTGGTGAAATATATGGAATCGATCCAGCTGCCGCCACAGAGGAGAACACCAAATTTATGTCAGTTTGTTGTTGGTGGCGTGGATAATGATAAAGAAGCTGTTAAGATGAATTATTTGAGCATGATCCGCAGTGCAAAAAAGAAAATAAGAATCCAGTCACCCTATTTTATACCCGATGCTTCTGTTTTAGATGCCCTTAAAACAGCAGCTGCATCTGGTGTGGAAATTGATCTGATGATTCCAGGTATTAAAGCAAGTTTCTTCCTTGACCCTGTGACAACATATTATGCTGGTCAGATTATGGAATTTGGTGCTAAGGTCTATAAATATCATGGATATATTCATGCAAAAACCATGACGATTGATGATGAGCTGTGTTGTATTGGATCTGTAAATATGGATATGCGTTCTTTGATGGTAGATGATGAGATATGTGGTATTTTCTATGCAAATGATTTAGTTCAGGACTATATCCATATTTTTGAAAATGATATTTTAAATTGTGATCCTTATATCTATGATCAGTTCTTGAACAGAGGGCAGAAAGAGAAGTTTGTAGAATGTATTTTTCTTCCATTTGCTCCTTTAATGTAGTGTGAAAGCGTAATTTTGGAAATCATGCAAGTTTACAAGCTGGTATGTGTAATACTGTAGAAAAAGAAAGAGAAATGAGATAGAGGAGAAGTGTATGTCACAGGAATTAACGGAACTTGAATTTCCTCAACAGAATCTTCAACAAAAGACTTCCTATACAGAGGGCTACCATTATTACATTTATGATACAGAATATCATGCAGGACGACGTGAACAGGCGAATCTTATGTATGATGTGTTTCAGGCATTATCTGAAAAATATCCCCAAAAGGTTGCTGATATGGCATTGGTATGCACATCTGTTTCAAAAAAAAGTGATGTATTATCTCCAGGAACACATCATTCTAATCCTTCGTACTTTAGAATGTGCAGGGAATACACGATATTAGGGACAGAGTATCTTGTTGGAGCTAGTTATGGATTGGATGCCAAGATTGCTGAAATATATAAAATGATTGAGTGTTGTGGTGAAGATAGGGAAATTTTCAGATTGGATGGATACGAGCCAAAGAGCAAGAAGTCTGATATAGTTGATGAAAAAGAGAAGAGTGAGAAGTCTGACATAGTTGATAAAGAAGAGAAGAGTGAGGCGTTTGATACGGCTGATATGGATGAGAAAAATGAAGAAATTCAGGAAAAGACTTCTGTAGATGCGTTTGTCTATGAATTATGGGGAGTAAGGCATACGGCAGACAAACTTTCCACTCTGATGCATGATGTATTTGATTTTATTGCAGATAAATATGCGGATAAGATACCAGACATCGCAAAAGATGATTTGATTACTTTTGTGGCATACAAAAGAGCAGTGGACAATCAGGAAATCTCAATGAGCAAACGGAGTTATTTTAGGGCTAAGAAGGAACATGATGTTCAGGGAGAGGCGTACTATGTAAGCACAAGTTATAATCGCCAGCAGGGAATAGGACAGCTCAAGAAGATGCTGGAGAAATGTGAAGAAGATGATAATTCTTTGAAAATCATTTCTTATCCGCAAAAAGTGGTACATGGAAGAAGAAAAAGAAAGGCAGGTCTGGAAGAACTGCTTGGATGAAAGGGGATGTGAGACATATGACGATTGAACAGGCAGAAGCCTTGATCGCAAGCCAATCTTTTCAGGAATTGAAATATTTTCAGGAGAAAAGCAATGTTTTTACTATAGTAGGACAGACACATACTGAGCATTGGCATAGTTCATTTATAAAGTGGCTTTTAGAGCCTAATTCAAGTTTATATTTAGGTCATTATCCCCTTGTAAGGTTGCTGACACTTTATATGATTAAGAATGAAAATGCTGATTTATCATTGAAACAGGTTTTTGACATGAATTTGGATAATGTCAGATTTCAGACAGAAAAGACATTTATGACTTCGGACAAGAAAAAAAGATCTATTGATGTCTATGGAGAGAGTGATGAGCTTATTCTGGTCATTGAAAATAAGGTCAAAGCACGGGAAAATATGAATGGTACTCAAATCGGGCAGACTCAGGATTATCATGATTATGTGAAAGCAAATGCCAAGAAAGGGCAAAAAATAATATGTTTATTTATCACTCCAGATCCGAAACAAAAACCATATGATAAAAGTTATACTCAGATCACATATCAGGAATTTTATGATTATGTGATCGCAAAATGTATAGAACATCCTCAGCTTGGTCAAGAGGGAAGATATCTTCTGGAACAGTATGCAAATAATCTGAGAGAACCTGTGCATGGTTCGCCTATGGCATTGGTAAACATTGGATTGTGTAAACGAATATATGATGAATATAAGGAACAGTTAGATGAGATTTTTATTGATGTAGAATCAAGTAATGATTTTAAAAATGATAGCAGACTGACCTGTGTTGTGTATTGCCATTATCAAAATGTTTTTGATGAAATTTATCTGTCTTTGGATGAAAAGCATTATGGACGGACTCCAAGATCGGTAATAAAAAGAAAAGTGGTGAGTTTTACTGATCTATATCAAGCTGGGAAACTTAACGATGGTACACAGTTTGTTTTAGAGTATGATGGTGTGAAACATTATGCGATAGCTGAGTATGATAAGGAGGAACAGGAGTGTTATATGCTCTTGTTGGACGAAAACCACCAGCCATATCACAATTCAAAAGGAGAGAAGATCGGTTATTATACAACGTCATCTCAGGCAGGTATGGATAGTATAAACTTATATAGAAAAATGCACCACATTGATAAAAAAATTGAGTCATTGAATGGTCCAGCTTACTGGAAGACCAAGGATGGAATTACATTGAAAACATTGATTGATTCCTTATAACAAGTACAAAGACAAGAAACCTTGTTTTGATTGGAAGATTCACAAGTTTACTTTGAAATAAGAAAAGAGAAATACTAAAAGATTATGAAAAAATAGAGTTTGCTGTTCATATGATAGTATAAGATGGAGAGGGGGTGTCGCAAAATCATCTAATTTGATGATTTTGCGACACCCTCATTTATTAGTGTGTATTATACTGAAAATAATTTTTTCCAAATAAAATTCCGGCTAAGAGCAGAGAGGAACCTAAACCAGTATAAAATACTGCGATAAAGCGTTCTGGAGCAAGAGAAGATGCTCGCAGATATATACCGCCACTCATCATGATTGCCATAATAATAGATGATTTTATATCAAAAAATTTCATAAAAAAGTGTCGTTTTTCTTTATAATTTTGGATTCGCTCTGTATGTTTTTTTACAAGGTGTCCAAAAACAAAATATTGAAAAATAGCAAAAACAAGGATAGAGAGTACAACATTTATGATTGAAATATAGGGTGGATAGGACAGGATTCCTATTCTTACAATATTAAATCCTGCAAGAAACCATACTATACAGGCAATGAGTAATAATGTTTTTTTCTTTACTTTCATTATATGAAAACCTCCTTTATAAAAAAAGTGAAAGTTTTTGAAAACAAAAACGGATGTTCCATTGATATATGGTTATCAGTTTTTCTAGTTTATAAATGAACAATGTTCATTATACAGGGATTTTGTGATTTGTCAATATTTAATTTGTTGTGATTGTTTGTTATGATCCCATATGGTTGTTAGAGTTTTTGACATGATAGAAGATAATAAAAGGTGATAAAAATAAAGATAGTTTGGGTTGCTGTGGTACATCAAATGTCAAGTCATATGTTTTATGAATTGGAAAATCATTATGATAGAGACTTCCAAATTCTTAGAATGTTTTGAATAGAAAAATTGTTGATAATATAGTATAATAAGTACAGCTTTTAGTGGACATTATGGTGAGTTGCAGATGAGATATTTTGCAGTTGCAGAGCTAGCAAAAAAATGGAATGTATTAGGGCATAGTGTAAGTATTGTGTGTATGGAAGAGTGAATTGTGCGTTTCTTACTGGAAAGACTTAGAATGTTCCAGAAAATGCAAAAAAGCCTGAATAGTCTAATTTAAGAAGAGAAACAATCCATTTGAACTTATGGTAAGGATTTGTTGTGTCTTAAATGTCAGAATGGATAACATTGTTAAACACTGGAGAAAAGAGGTTTTGCTTATGATTGTATATTCTGGTATAAAAAGTGATTTTCTTGTAGCTGTTGAAGCAGATGCTATTGCTTCTGAAATTGAAGAAAATATTTATAAAAAAATGCATAAAAGAACAGCATCCAATGAGTTCCGTTCATGGGAAAATTCATTGGAGTATATGTATAAGGTTTTGAATGATAGAGAAATTCCAGAAGATGCAGGCATAGCTATTGAATATAACATTCCACAAACCTCAAAACGTGTTGATTTTATTATTTCTGGCTATAATGAAAATAAAGATCCGAATGTGATTATTGTTGAATTGAAACAGTGGGATAAGATTAAGGCTGTTGAAGGACAAGATGCATTGGTGGAAGCATTCACAGGTGGAGCGCTTCGTAAGGTAGTACATCCTTCTTATCAGGCATGGTCTTATAAGACGATGATTGAAGACTATAATTCACATGTTCAGGAATACAGTATTATGTTACATCCTTGTGTGTATCTTCATAATTATCGAAAATCTAAGCCAGATAAATTGGAACAACCTCAGTATAAAGAATATTTGGATGAAGCGCCTATTTATGGACGTGGTGAGGTATTAAAGTTTCGAGACTATATTAAAAAAGCTGTGGTCTATGGTGATAAAAAAGAAATACTCTATGAAATGGATCATGAAAAGATAAAACCATCAAAAAGTTTGCAGGATTCCATCAAAAGTATGATTGAAGGTAATCAGGAATTTGTTATGCTGGATGAACAGAAAGTGGTTTATGAAGAAATACTTCTTAAGTCAATGAAATGCATGAAAGATCAGAGAAAACGTACCATTATTGTAGTTGGAGGTCCTGGAACTGGCAAGAGCGTTGTTGCAATTAATCTTCTGGCAAAATTAACACAGGAAGGACAGTTTGTACAGTATACATCCAAGAATAGTGCACCAAGAAATGTATATGCAAAAAAACTGACTGGATATAGAAAGAGCAGCATTCAAAATATGTTTAAAGGATCTGGTTCATATATAGAAGTAGAAGCAAATTTAATTGATACCATTTTATGTGATGAAGCTCATAGACTGAATGAAAAATCTGGACTGTACAAAATGGCAGGAGAAAATCAGGTGAAGGAAATTATCAATTCATGTTTGTGTAGTGTGTTTTTTATTGATGAAGGTCAGAGGGTAACATTAAAAGATATAGGAAGTGTAAGTGAAATAAAAAAATGGGCAGAAAGTTTGGGAGCAGAAGTGTCAGAAATGGAATTGGTATCTCAATTTCGTTGTAATGGATCCAATGGTTATTTGGCTTGGCTGGATGATACATTAGAGATCAGACCAACAGCAAATCATGATTTATGGGATATAGATTATGATATTCGAGTCTTGGATTCGCCAAAAGAAGTTAGAGATTTAATTATTGAAAAAAATAAGTCTTCTAATAGAGCACGAATTCTTGCTGGATATTGTTGGGAATGGATTAAAAGTGGTAAGAGAAAGACGGATGTGCATGATATTGTGATTGGTGATTTTGGTATGAGTTGGAACTTGGATAATACGCAGACATTTGCAATTGATCCAAATTCAGTAAATGAGATTGGATGTATTCATACCTCACAAGGATTGGAATTTGATTATGTAGGAGTAATTATTGGGGATGATATGCGATTTGAAGATAATCATATAGTGACTGATTTTAATAAACGAGCAAAGACAGATCAGTCCTTAAAGGGAATCAAGAAATTATATAAAGAAAATCCCCAAAAAGCTTTGAAAGAAGCAGATGAGATTATCAAGAATACATATCGTACATTGATGACCAGAGGCATGAAAGGATGTTATATTTATTGTACAGACTCTAATTTAGCAGATTATCTTAAAAAAAGTATTGGAAAAGGGGAGTAAGGAATATGAGGCAGAGAACCATTAATCAGATTTTAAAATTTAGAGATGATCGTGATTGGAAACAGTTTCATAATCCCAAGGATTTAGCAATTTCAATTTCCTTAGAAGCAGCAGAATTATTGGAAATTTTTCAGTGGAGTGCTGAAGATACCATTTGCTCAGAAAAAATTGATAAAATTAAAGAAGAGCTGGCAGATGTTGTAAATTATTGTGTGTTAATGGCAGATGCTTGTGGACTGGATTTGGATGAGATTATAAAGGAAAAGCTGAAAAGCAATGATGAAAAATATCCGATTGAAAAGGCGAAAGGGAGTAAGGAAAAATATAATAATTTGAAATCAAAATGAAGTTCCTTTAGCTTTGAGAAGATGGTGTTTTAACACCATAATTATAACTTGTGGAATCGTAATCTCAAACAAGCATCAGCTAGTAAAAGTTTAATTTTGCCATACATGCAAAAATTTACTTTTAAAGAGTGCGAGAATATATAAAGTGTTATTTGATTATGATACTTTGTGAAAAATCGAAAAATGTGGAGTTAATTGTTAATTAGAACTTGCTAGCTACTAGAAAATAGAGTAAATAACAGGATTTTAATCCAAGTATAGGAGATGAAAAATGATAAAAATACTTTTTATTTGCCATGGCAATATCTGTCGCTCTACAATGTGTGAGAGTGTTTTTACTTACATGATCAAGAAAAGAGATATAGCAGATCAATTTATTGTTGATTCTGCTGCTACTAGTACAGAAGAGATTGGAAATCCGCCACATAGGGGAACTGTAAATAAATTAAAACAGGTAAATATTCCATTAGTACCTCACAGAGCAAGACAGATTACATGGAATGATTATAATAATTTTGATTATATTATTGGAATGGACGAA
>CAJMNU010000044.1 GCA_905214855.1 uncultured bacterium
TTTTCTGTTTGTCAACAACTTTTTTAATTTATTTTTTGAAGTTTTTTCAAACTTCTGTGCCGCTTTCGCAGCAACTTTTATATCTTACCACACTCACTTTTGTTTGTCAAGAAGTTTTTTCAACTTTTCTTTTGTGTGTGTCACGCCTTGTTCACAGCGCGAGTATTATAATAACAAATGATTCTACATTTGTCAACAATTTTTTTATATTTTTTTGTAAGTTCTGTTTTTCTTGTTTTTTTATTAGTTTTAAAAAAATCGGACAGTTCTTCTATCAATCAGAAAAACTGCCCACAAACGTATTATACTATATTTCCTATAGTTTCTGCATTTCCAATATTTGGAGCTTTCTGTAATTCAAACCAGAAAACTACACCATCTTGTACATTCTGTACACCATAAGCCTGATGATGAGAATCCATGATCGCTTTTACGATTGAAAGCCCCAAACCACTTCCTCCATATTCTCTGGTATGTGCCTTATCTACTTTATAGAACTTAGACCACAACTTTTCAAGATCCTCTTTTCCAATTGGATTTCCTGTATTAAAGACAGAAACTCTTACCTGCTCCCCTCTGTCCTCCATCCAGATTCTGATCTGTTTTTTTCCTGCCATATGATTGAGAGCATTATTTAAATAGTTGTTCATAACTTCTTCTATTTTAAATTCATCTCCCATTACATATTGCTCTCCTTCTGCCTCCAATGTCACCTTTGCCTCTTTTTGTTCGATCAAAATCTGTGCTGCACCAACTGCCCCATGCAAAAGTTCTACCAGATCAAACTTTTCCATATGCACATGATCATATCCAGACTCCAATGCTGACAGATTGAGAAGTTGACGGACCAGTGTATTCATCTTTCCTGCTTCATCCATGATCACTTCACAATAATAATCTCTGTTTTCTTTATCTTCCGCCATGCCCTCTACCAGTCCTTCCGCATATCCCTGTATCAAGGCAATCGGTGTTTTCAATTCATGTGATACATTGGCAATAAATTCCTGACGCATCTGATCGATTTTTTCTTTTTCTTCAATATCCTTTTGTAATTGAACATTGACCTCTTTCAATTCTTCAATAGTATCCTTCAATTTTTCGGATAATGTATTCATACTGTTTCCCAGACTTCCAATCTCATCTTCCGCTTTTCCCTCATATTTCACATCAAAATTCAATTTTGACATTTCTTCTGACAAGTTTGCAAGCTGCATAATTGGTTTTGTGATCCTACGATTTGCGGCATATAATATAATAGCTCCTAAAATAACCGAAAATACTCCAATATATGTCAAAAATCGATTCGCCAGTTTTACACTTTCTTGTATACTGATCACCGGAAGATTCATCAAAAATGCGGTACTATTATCTGAAAAAAATCCCCAACACTCTAGATAATCTGATTCTGTGATCGGATCATATGTCTTTTGTATCACATAATTTTCTTCCTGATCCAAAATCTCAAACTTAGGCATTTTCTTTCCTAAAATATAACGATACACCCGATTTACCAGACGATCCATATCTTTAGATGTAGAGATTGCCTTATCATTCATATTATCAATAATCAATACTGAAATATTAGATTTTTCATTGAACTCCCTCAAAAGCCATGACAAACTTCCCTCTTGTGCATAGCTTTCACTATCATATGCCTCAGATATACTTTTTCCCTGCGTCTGCACCTCCTGTACCAAACCATCTAAGATCGTATAGGCTTCCTTCAAAGCATCTCTGCGTTCTGTAATATAAAAATCTTCCAAAAACCAATTATTTAGACACCATATACATAAAAGCACCAGTACTAAAAGGGCTTCTGATAAGAGTGTGATACGAGTACGTATTGAGCGTTTCATTCCTCCACCTCAAATTTATATCCCATTCCCCAAATCGTTTTAATATACTCTCCCCTAGCTCCCAGTTTACTTCTCAACTTTTTTACATGAGTATCAATTGTTCTGGCATCTCCAAAATAATCATAATTCCACACATTATTTAAAATTTTTTCTCTGGAAAGTGCAATATTTTGATTTTCCAGAAAATAGGTCAAAAGTTCAAATTCCTTATAACTTAGATCGATCTCTTTTCCGTCGATCAAAACTTGATGAGCAAGCTTATCCACTGTGATCCCCCCTACTTCCAGAACATCACTGCTCACCTTATTGCTGCGCCTAAGGATTGCTTCTACTCGTGCCACCAGAATTTTGGGGCTAAATGGTTTTGTAATATACTCATCCACTCCCAACGAAAATCCTTGTAATTCATCTCTCTCCTCACTTCTTGCCGTCAGCATGATGATCGGAATTTTAGAATACTGTCTTATTGTTTTACAGACTTCCCATCCATCCATCTTAGGCATCATAACATCCAAAAGGATCAGAGAAATATCTTTTTGATCAAAAAAAATCTCTAATGCCTGTTCCCCATCCTCTGCCTCAACGACCTTATACCCTTTTACACTCAAAAAATCCCGCACCAATTTACGCATTCTGCTCTCATCATCTACTATTAAAATTTTAATTTGTTCCATAATGAAATCCACCTCATTTTCATTCCGTTCTATAATTATTCTTGATTCATTTTATCAAATTCACAAATGGATTTCTACTGCTTCACAGATTTTTCACAAGATTCCATCCCTATGTTTGCTTTAGAAAAGGCTTTCCAAAAAAATAACAGAGCATATATTTCTATATGCTCCGCTCTAGTATAGCTACTCTTGATTTAATCACATGATATGACACAAATCTCTTTTTACTGTCTTTTTGTGATCCCTATACTTATTCCTGAGGATCTATAAATTCACACATCACCTGATTGCTGACAGAAATGCCATTTTCAGTCAATCGATAATAGATACCATTCTTTTCTTGGCTTTTCTCCATCAGATTCATTGTTATAAACATATCCAAAATTTTTCCATATGTTTCTTCTATTGTTCTTCCAAATCTTTTTTGAAACTCTTCGGCACTGACACCTTTCATCATCCTAAGTCCCAAAAACATAAATTCTTCTATTGCTTCTTGATAAGTAACAATATGTTTTTCTTCATATACAGCACCTGAATCCTTTAGAAAATCAGCCTGCATGTATCTTTTCATATCACTGGTAGAACAAAAACGCATTCCTTTATAATAAGAAGAAGCCCCTAAACCAAGACCAAGATACTCTTCTCCAGTCCAGTATCCTATATTATGGCGGCATTCTTTTCCTTTTTGGGCATAATTGGATATTTCATAGCGATAATACCCATACTCCTCCAAAATCTGCTTCGTTCTCTCATACATCATCCGTTCTGTTTCCTCATCTGGAAGAAACACTGCACCTTTTCCAGTATACCGTTCATAAAATGGTGTTCCTTCCTCCACGATCAGACTATATGCTGAGATATGTTCTGGTTTTAAGTCTGCTGTCTTTCTCAGACTTTCTTCCCAGAGTTCTTCTGTCTGTTCTGGAAGTGCTGACATCAGATCGATATTAATATTACTAAATCCTGCATTTCTTACACAATGATAACTTTGAACAAATTGCTCCCATGTATGGATTCTTCCCAAAATCTGCAGCTCTTTTTGATGAACCGACTGTAATCCAATACTAACCCGATTGATCCCAGCCTTCCTATATCCCAAAAGTCTCTCTGTCTCTTCGTATCCTTTTGCCAAAGAACCAGGATTCATTTCCATGGAAATTTCTGCATTGTTATCCACATCAAACGAAGAAAATACGGCATCCATCAACAATTGGATCTGATATTCATTTAAAACAGAAGGTGTTCCACCTCCAAAAAAAATGGTACTCACCTTCTGATTTTCTGTTTCTTTTCCTGCTGCCCTGATCTGTTTACAAAGTTTTATCACATATGCATTTCTATCCATCTCTGATGCCGAAAAAGAAAGGAAATCGCAATATGCACATTTGCGTACACAGAACGGAATATGCAGATATAACTCCAACATCTTACTCATCATCTAACTTTAAGACACTCATAAATGCCTTCTGTGGAATTTCTACGTTTCCAACCTCACGCATTCTCTTCTTTCCTTCTTTCTGTTTTTCCAGAAGTTTTCTCTTACGTGAAATATCACCACCATAACATTTCGCCAAAACGTCTTTACGCATTGCCCTAACTGTTTCTCTGGCAATTACTTTTCCGCCAATCGCAGCCTGAATCGGGATCTCAAACAGATGACGTGGGATTTCTTCCTTTAGTTTTTCACACATCTTACGTCCTCTCTCATACGCAGAACCTTCAAATACAATGAAAGATAACGCATCCACTTCTTCTCTATTGATCAAAATATCTAATTTTACCAGTTCAGAGCGCTCATATCCCTTTATCTCATAATCAAAAGAAGCATATCCTCTGGATCTGGATTTTAAGGCATCAAAGAAATCATATATGATCTCATTCAAAGGAAGCTCATATTTAAGCATCGCTCTTGTCTTTTCAATATATTCCATTCCAAGATATACACCACGTCTCTCCTGACAAAGTTTCATGATCGCACCAACAAATTCTGTAGTGACCATAATTTCTGCTGTAACGATTGGTTCTTCCATATATTCAATCTCAGAAGGATCTGGCAGATTAGAAGGATTTGTCAATTCGATCATTTCTCCATTTGTCTTATATACATGATATACAACGCCCGGAGCTGTCGTCACAAGGTCCAAGTTATACTCTCTCTCTAATCTTTCTTGGATAATCTCCAGATGCAAGAGACCTAAAAATCCACATCGGAAGCCAAATCCCAAAGCGATGGATGTCTCTGGTTCAAAAAATAAAGATGCATCATTGAGCTGTAATTTCTCTAATGCTTCTCGTAAATCATTATATTTTGCACCATCTGCTGGATATAATCCACAGTAGACCATTGGTGTCACTTTTTTATAACCCGGAAGTGGCTCTTTACATGGATTATCCTGTTTTGTAATGGTATCACCCACTCTTGTATCACGCACATTCTTGATACTTGCTGTCAAATATCCTACCATGCCTGCTGAAAGTTCATCACATGGAAAAAACTGTCCTGCTCCAAAATATCCCACTTCCACAACATCTTCTACCGCACCTGTTGCCATCATGCGAATCAGGTCACCTTTCTTTACAGTGCCCTCCATGATACGGCAGAATACAATGACACCCTTATAAGAGTCATAGATAGAGTCAAAAATCAGTGCCTGAAGCGGAGCGTTTGGATCTCCCTTAGGAGCTGGAATTTTTTCCACAATCTGTTCCAGTACTTCTTCTATGTTCAACCCTGCCTTAGCAGAAATCCTTGGTGCATCATGTGCTTCTAACCCGATCACATCTTCAATTTCTGCTGCTACACGATCTGGCTCTGCACTAGGAAGATCGATCTTGTTGATCACAGGAAAAACTTCCAGATCATGATCCAGTGCCAAATACACATTCGCCAAGGTCTGTGCCTCAATCCCCTGTGCTGCATCCACTACCAAAATCGCACCATCACATGCAGCAAGACTTCTTGAAACTTCATAATTAAAATCAACATGTCCTGGAGTATCGATCAGGTTAAAAATATATTCCTCTCCATCTGCTGCTTTATAAACCGTACGCACTGCCTGCGATTTAATGGTAATACCACGTTCTCTCTCCAGATCCATGTTATCAAGTATCTGATTTTGCATCTCTCTGCTGGTCAAAAGTCCTGTTTTTTCAATAATGCGGTCGGCCAATGTAGACTTTCCATGATCAATATGTGCTATAATACAAAAATTACGAATTTTACTTTGGTCAATTACTGCCATTCTTTCTCTTGCCTTTCTCTTTCAAAATCACTGTTTCACTAGGATATCTTACAAATATTTTCTCCATCCAAATATAACATCTTTTTTCTCATGGCGCAAGACGCTTTTCCTACTGTTTTCATACTGCACTGCAAACTGTATATGCGTCTTCTTACCCAAGTATACGATCCAAAATATCTGCCAAAGGTTCCATCGCATTGTAGGCTTCCTCAAATGTATTATTCTGTGCTCCGGCTTCTATTAAAAGGCTGCGTGGTCTTACATGGAGATTGTAACGCAGACCCTTTAAGAAAATCTTGCGTGTAAGACCCGGATAATACTTCATAGCCTGCATCTGAAGTTGGAAACTAAATGCCAGATTTTCCTCCCTATATGGATTTTCCAGATACGCAATAGCTCCCTCTGGCGTCTGACTCATCCCATTAAAAAACATAAGCTGCGCTGTTGGTTTTCCATTGATTTCAGAGACAAGATGTACATTTTCTGCGACACCATCCCGATGAAGATCTATTACCACTTCAATAGAGGGATATTTGCCAAGAATCTGCTGCACTCCTTCCAGAGCATATGTATATGCTTTATTTCGATCCAATTTGCCATTTTTCAGATCATATACACTGGTATCATGAACCACATGGTATCCCTTTTCTTCCAATTTCTGTGTCAAAACATTCCCCAAAGCCACCACACTAGCGCCATCCTCTCCCGCTCCCTGTGGAAGATAAGTCTCCTGTGAATGGGTATGATAAATCAAAATCTCAGGTTCTCCTTTCTTTTCTAAAGAAAACTCTTTTTCAAGAAACTTTTCTGCGTTCATTACCTCTCTTGGCGCTGTAGTGGAAGAATGGACATTGTAAACTTTTTGAATTAAAAAATCATAATCCGCCAGCTGTTCCATAGAATATGGCAATTCTAATACTGTACTTTTTTGTATTTCATTTTCCTGTATAGTCTCCACCTCTTCTTCTTGAAGATCTTCGGTTTCCCATTTCTCTTTTGTATTTTCCATCACCTCCTGATGTATACTTTCCGTTCCGTCTTCCCCTCCACTTTCTCCGTTTTCTGCCACTTTTTCTTCTGTATGTTCATTTGTTCCTTCCTCCATACTATATTCATTGGAAAGTTCATCATATAGTCTGACCAATTTCTGATATTCCTGATAGGACGGATCTCCCTGATCTATCCTGTCCTTTTCTTTTTCTGTATTCTGTCCATAACGCAGCAAAGGAATCATCCAATCCATTTTTTTAGCATCTTCTTCCCTAGTATCTCCCAAAAGCACAGGAGAAAAAGCAGACAATGCCTGTTTCACAATTTCTCCGGCATACGTTCTCATATAACGAGTAAAAACCTGAGGGCTTTTGAGAAGAAAAATGCCCATCAAAAGCAGCACTGTCAACAATATCAAAGACTGTCTTCTCTTTCTTGCCTGTATGCTGTTTCCTCTCATTCTTTCTTCTCACCATCCCACGGCTGCTTTTCTATATCCTATGAACAAACATGCTCATTTTTTCCTACTTTCTTCTTACTATCTTTGCTTGTACCCCTCTTCTCTTTACACCTTCTTAAAATCTTCTTTCAAATTTCATTTTATTCGGGGATACACAGCCCGATGGATCCCGTCTGAAAGCAAAAGAGCTAATTGACGTATTGTTTCATCAATATCTGGTTCTGTGACATACATTGATCCAAATTCAAACGCCAGAATCTCCCTGATCCATTCATACTGTTCCTGTGTATCCAGTTGTTTCAAATATTCTCCTATATGTTTTGTTACATTCTCTCTCTCTAAAACTTCTATTAATGCTCCCAGAGTATCTTGTGCCACTGCTGCTGCCCCGACCACAGTGGGAATCCCCAATGCCAACACTGGAATTCCAAATGTATCTTTGTCAATCGCCTGCCTATGATTTCCCACTCCAGATCCCGGATGGATCCCTGTATCAGAAAGTTGTATTGTATTGCCCAATCTTCTTACACTGCGTGCTGCCAGAGCATCAATCACAAGAATTGCATCTGGTTTTGTCTCTTTCACTACTCCCTGAAGGATCTTTGCAGTTTCCATTCCAGTCTGTGCCATAACCCCCGGAGTCAAAGCGCTGAGAAAGCAACCATCTCCAAACATCTTTTTTTGCTCTTTTTCCTCTAAATGTCCGGAAATGATCAGATGTGACAGTGTTCTAGGTCCTAAAGCATCTGGTGTTACTGACTCATTTCCAAGTCCTACCACCAAAATATGACTTCCATTCTCTATCCCCTGCTCTTTTAAAAGGCGATAAATTTCCTGTCCTAATATCTCTGCTATCCTGTCACGCTCTTCCTGTTTTCTTCCTTTGATATCCTCTGCTTCTAATGTCAGATATGTTCCAACAGGTTTCCCCATCTTTTTTGAACCATCTTGATCCAGAACCTTCACCTCTGTGATCTTACAGATCCCCGTCTTCTCACTCCACTCATGAACAGAAACCCCAGATATCTCCTTGCTGTTTTTCAAAGCATTCTCTCTCACTTCCAGAGCAAGATCCGTTCTGATCTCAAATGCTTTCCTTCTCTCTTTCATCTTTTCTCTATCTCTTATATTCTTTCTTTCATTGCTCTGCTGACCCACCATTTTCCTTTTCCCTCTCCTTTTTTCTATCTCTTTTCTTTACTTCTTTTTTCCCATACATCTTCTCAAACCTCATCATTTCATCCTGTTTTCTTATATTTTCTCTAAAAAAGCGATAATTATGTATTGACATTCTCTCATTCATTCGATAAGATAATAAAGTATGTTTACATTGAACTGTCCGTGTCCAGGTTTTAATGCAAACCAAAATCTATTGAAATATCAATATATACAAATATGGAGGTGTCTGAATTGGCTAATATCAAATCTGCAAAGAAAAGAATCTTAGTTGCTGAGACTAAAACTGCAAGAAACAAAGCAATCCGTTCCAAAGTAAAGACTATGATTAAGAAGGTAGAGGCTGCTATCGCTGCTGGCGATAAGGCTGCTGCACAGGCTAGCTTACAGGTTGCTATTTCTGAGATCGACAAAGCTACTACTAAGGGAGTATATCACAAGAATACTTCTTCCAGAAAAGTATCTCGTCTTTCCAAAGCAGTTAACGCAATGGCTTAATTATATAGTTATTATAGTATGACTAAGACTCCTTTCCGTTCGGTGTACCGGAAAGGAGTTTTATTTTTCTGCTTTTCATTATCCATTTTTATTTAGTACACCGTATATTATCAAGCAAGGGAGATTTTACTATGCTAAAAGACGATATGATTATGAAAACAGGCATCATACACATTCTGGATTCTTCTATGGGAATGCCGGTTCTTTCTGATTGTCCGATTGATCTTGGCTCAGATCTCTGTGATTTTCTAAAAGCTCACATTGAAAAATTTACAGAACATGATGATACAAAGCAATGCCAGTTTTCCGAAACATCCTCACTTCTTCCCCTGATCCAAGAGTGTACTCCTCAAAACTTTGTGGAAGTCAGCAAAGAACTTGCCTCTCATCTGTTTTCTATCATGAATTCCAATATTGATATTCCGCCAGCAGATCTTGCTATTGTTGTATTTTCCTGTCACGGAGACGATTATTTGGCACTTCTCAAACTAAATTATAAAACATCCTATACACATACAACAAACTCCACAGATGACGGAAATGCCAATGACATTATTCTTCAAAAAGCAATCCTTCCTTCTCAGGGACAGCGTTTGACAGAGGCTTGTACCATCAACCTGTCCACTGGGGAAATTCTTTTGACAGAACGTAAATATGAGATCAATGGTGAGAAACGCCTGTACTTTTCAGAATTATTCTTAGACTGCCATGCACCACTCTCCCAAAAGTCCCGTCTGGATATTGTGACAAAGGCAGTCGAACAAGTCAGCAAAAAATACTATGGCAATGATAACATTGAAAGAAAAATGGAGGTGAAAGATGTTATCCAGAAAGAATTATCTGAAAAAGATGGTCTGAATGTCCAAAAAGTAAAAGAAAAACTATTTTCCGAAAGCCCTGAAATGCAGGAAGAGTTAGAATCAAAACTTGATAAATATCATATGACAAATGAAACCATCAAACCTAAAAGTGAGACTACCATCAAAAAATTCCAGACACAACATCTGACAACAGATACCGGTATTGAGATCACTATTCCTATGGAAGAATACCGTAATCCGGATCATGTAGAATTTATTACAAATCCCAATGGAACTATCTCCGTTTTTCTAAAAAACATTGGACATCTGACTTCCAAGTAATCTCCCCATTACCTAAAAGTAGGGATTTTTCTGGCTAGATAATTAAAAAAACAATAGAAAGACCTGTTTTTTCAGATTTTTCTATTGTTTTTCTTTTTTCATATTTTATTCGTTGATCTCATATCCTTTGATTCGGATATAGTCCTTGATCAGTTTTGCTGTCTGTTCCAGATCAATCTCGCTGGTATTGATCGCAAGATCATAATTGGTCATATCCATCCAGTCTTTGCCTGCATAATAATGATAATATTCTTTTCTTTCACGATCGATTTTTTTGATCCTGCGGACTGCCTCTTTTACATCTACCTTATCCACATCCATGACTCTCTGGATTCTTGTTGGCATATCCGCATAGACAAACACTCTTACCAGAGTAATATCTTCCATCTCTGCTTCATACAACACATAATCTGCACAGCGTCCTGCTATAATACAAGCCTCTTCTTCTTTTGCTAATTTTCTGATCACATCTGACTGAAAACGGAACAGATTATCTGGAGATACAACATTGCCCTCCAGGGATGGTTTCTCAATATGAGGTTTTAAATGACTCACAATGCGATACAGCAAGTTATTACCTGCTTTTTCATCTGCAAGCCTAAAATATGTTTCACCAATTGCACTCTGTTCTGAAGTCAATTTCAATATTTCTTCATCATAAAAATGAATTCCAAGCTCATTTGCCAGATTTTTACCTGTAATCCTTCCGCCGCTTCCATATTGGCGACCAATAGTAATCACTAGATTTTTAGACATCTCGATATCCTCTCTTTCCTACTTTTCCATCTTTCCATCTATTTATTCTACTGGTGTAGGTCTTGCCGGATCAAAAACAGATGCTACATCAAACAGATCTGACAATTTTTCCTTTTCTGGATTCTGCATATCCAACCACATTCTCTGTCCATCCAGATTTCTTCGTCCCTGTCTCATATAGTCATTTCCAAGCTGAATCCAATACTTAGCAGAATCTACATTACAAAAATACCGAAATCCCACACTCTTCAAATATTCAAACTTTTCTCCCTGATAAGGATGCCAGTCTCCAATAT
>CAJMNU010000045.1 GCA_905214855.1 uncultured bacterium
TCATTATACTTCCTATAAAAGAATTTATCGAAGCAGTATTTAGAAGTAAAATATAGTGGAGTGCATTTTATCTTTTTAATCTGAAAAATCAGGAGATGTTATACTAAAGTGGATTTATATATGTTGTTCCAGCCAATGTAAGATATCTTTATATACAATAAGACGGTCTGTTTCGTTCAAAATTTCATGTCTGTCATTGGGATAGAGTTTGAGTGACAGATCTTTCATATTCATTTTTTGAAATTGATGAAATACCTGTTTGACTCCTTTGCCAAAATTTCCGACAGGATCCATATCACCAGAAAGCATCAGAATGGGAAGTGTGTTTGGGATTCGTTTTCGGTTTTTGGAGGAAGTGAGTGTCAACATGCCACGAAACATATAGTAATAAGCATTTACAGTAAAGGAAAAGGTACACCAAGGGTGGGATGCGTAGAGATCCACCTGTTCGCTATCTTTAGATAGCCAGTCATATGGTGTGCGTGCTGGCTGGAAAGAACGATTGAATGATCCAAATGCCATTTTGTTGACCAATTCACTTCGATAGCGGTCTCCTTTGAAAAAAGCAATGATACGGCATAAAAGCATTCCAGACAGCAAAATGGGAGCTGGCTGATAGCCTGTTCCTACAATGATAGCGCCGGAGAGGTTGTTCCCATAAAGTTGGAGATATTGGCGTAACAAAAAAGATCCCATACTGTGTCCAAGCATAAAGTATGGAACAGAAGGAAAGTGTTTTTTCATAATATTGTATAGCTTGTGGATATCACCAACTACAACAGCATTTCCATTGTGGCTATGAAAATATCCATGATCTTCGTTTGTTTGAACAGATGCACCATGTCCGAGATGATCCTGCCCGACTACAAGATAACCCTGTTCACATAAAAAACGGGCAAAATTATCATATCGGTTGATATATTCTACCATTCCATGGCTGATTTGAAGAACTGCCTTTACAGAGGAGGAAGGAATCCAAGTAATGACATGGATTTTGGTGTATTTGTCACAGGAAAGAAAAGTAAATTCTTTTTTGGTCATAATCATATTCCTTTCAGTTGTTAAAGTTATTAAAGTTATTAAAGTTATTACGGTTATTACAGATAGAGAGTTCTTTACTGACAGCATACTAGAAAATGGATTGGATGTCCATAACATACAGGACATGACTTTTACAAAAGTAAACATAAATAATGAATACAAAAAGAGAAACTTACAGAAAAGAGAAAGGAAGGTGTGATGTTATGGCGGTGGAAGAAGGCTGGAAACAACAGGAAGAAGAGAGTTTTATGGAACATCTGAGAAAAACACATAAAACAGAGAATACGATTCGGGCATATATAGAGGCGGTGCGTCAATTTTATGACAGGCATAAGGTGATAACAGAACAAGAATTACATCTATATAAATTATTTCTGGTAGAACATTATAAACCACGGACTGTTAATCTGAGAATTTGTGCCATCAATTCTTATCTTGAATATATGGAGGAGCGGGAGTTTAGGCTTTCTATGGTGAAGATCCAACAGAAACCATATCTGGAACGAGTGATAAGTGAAGCGGATTATGAGTATTTGAAGACATGCCTAAAACGGGATGGGGAATGGATGTATTATTTTCTGATCCGATATATGGCAGCAACAGGGATGAGAGTGAGTGAGGTGGTGAAAGTGACTGTAGAGGATGTAAAAGCAGGGCAGAAAGACATTTATTCTAAAGATAATAAAGTAAGACGTGTGTATGTACCAAAATGTTTGAAAAAAGATACGATTCAATGGCTAAATCGTGAGAAAAAAGATAGCGGGAGTCTGTTTGTCAATGATAAGGGAGATTTGATAACTGACGCAGCGATTCGAGGACGGCTGAAAAAGATGGCTGTTATATATGGAATTAGCGAGAGCGTGATGTATCCACATTCCTTTCGGCATCGTTTTGCAAAAAGTTTTATGGAATATTGTGGAGATATCTCCATGCTTTCTGATCTTTTGGGACACGAAAGTATGGAAACAACCAGAATTTATCTTAGGAGAACAAGTGCAGAACAACAACAGGTGGTTAATCTGGTAGTCGATTGGTAAAGGAAATATATAAAGGAACAGATAGATAAATAAAAATAGAAGAGAAAGATACTTTTAAAGAAAGTGACTGGTGAAAAAATGGGAAATGCAGCAGATCCAATAGAAGATTTTTTGAAATATTTAAAAAAACAGGAATGTTCTATGAATACAATTCGGGCATATGGATGCGCAGTGAGAGGATTTTTTGAGCAATATAAAGAAGTTCGTATAGAATATTTAGAATCATATAGAAAGTTTTTGCTGGAACATTATAAAGCGAGTAGTGCCAATTTGAAAATCAGTGCATTAAACCGTTTTTTGTGCTATTTGAATGAAAATGAGAGACTAAGGGATGGACAAAAAGAGTATCGTTTAGAAACGGCTGTGATACAAAGATGTTCCTATGCAGACAGGATCATTTCACAGGAAGATTATAAGATATTGACTGAGGGATTGAAAAAAGACAGATTAAAGATGTGGTATTTTTTGGTTCGTTTTTTGGCGGGAACAGGTGCTAGGGTGAGTGAAGTTATCCAGATCAGAGTAGAACATTTAAAACGGGGTTATATGGATCTATATTCAAAAGGTGGAAAGATAAGACGGGTTTATTTTCCGGAACAATTGGTACAGGAGACAAATAGATGGATGGAAGAAAGGAAAATCCAGAGTGGTTTTTTGTTTGTAAACCGTCAAGGGAGGCAGATTACACCAAGAGGAGTTCGTGACCGTTTGAAATGCTTTGCGGTTCGTTATGGTGTTGATCCTAATACAGTATACCCACATTCCTTTCGGCATCGGTTTGCCAAAAATTTTCTGGAAAAAACAAAAGATATTGCTCTTTTAGCAGATCTGTTGGGGCATGAGAGTGTGGAAACGACACGTCTTTATTTAAGAAAATCCAGTGCTGAACAAAGAAAAATCATTGATGAGATAATAACATGGTAGATTTAAATTATAAAAAAATTATAATAATGAAAAAAATATTAAATATGAATGGAGTGAATTGACATGGTGACAAGGTGTCACTATAATAAAGTGACAAGGTGTCATTTTTATAAAAGTTAAAAAAATAAACAAGAAAGGAACTAAAAAGAGAGAATAAAATAATGGATAAATTTTAAGAATAGGGGGGAAGGGAATGCCAACAGAACGATTTTACAGGCTTCCTGAGGAAAAGAAAAGAGCGATTCAAAGGGCTGCGGTTCAAGAGTTTTCAAGAGTTCCTTTAGAAAATGTATCTATTAATAAGATCATACAGAACGCTGAAATCTCTCGTGGGAGCTTTTATACATATTTTGAAGATAAAAGAGAACTGATGCATTACATTTTGGAAGAGATGAACAGAGATTTAAGAAATTATCTTAGGCAATGTCTTTCTGAAAATGGAGGAGACATATATGATGCGGCAGAGCTGGTTCTTATCAAGGGAATGAAGAGATGTCAGAGTAAGAACGAAGACTATCAGTTTTTTCAAAATATCCTCACGAGCAGCAATGAGATGGGAGAATTGCTTGACGAAAATATTCAGGAAAACAGATGTGGTACTGTGATGGAAATGTTGTTATGCGAAGAAAGTGTGATACCCAAGGGATATGAGAAAGAATTCAGAGAAGTATTACAGGTATTGCAGGCACTTATCATACAGACTTTTGGTATGAAGTTTATTGGAAAAAAGACAGATGAGGAACTTTTAGAAGCGTTTAGGTTTAAAGTAGATCTGCTTCGGAGAGGATTTCAAAATTTTTGTAAAGAAGAGAAGGAGAGGGGAAAGAAAGATGAAATAAAAGTTGAAATATGAAAAGAAAATAAAAAGAAACAAAAAGAAATCAGACTATACAATTCAATATAGAAGAAATAGAAAGAGGGAAAAAGAATGAAAATGAAAACAGTGGCTATTTGGGGTGTTGTTTTTGCAATCGGAGCTGCGATAACGGTTCCCAAATTTCTGAAACAGGAAGAGACCATAGAGATTGCGGTGACACCAGTGGTGGAAGCAGAATATCCGCAAACAGATACGATCGTAGTGCAGAGCAGTTTGATGGGTTTGATCGAACCTTCAGATCTATATTATGTAGTTCCCAAAATGCCCGGAGAGGTCACAGAGGTTTTGGTGAAAACCGGAGATATTGTAAAAGTGGGAGATGTTCTGGCTAAAATAGACACAAAGCAGGTAGATGCTGCTAGGATCAATCTGGATACAGCAAGAGTTTCTATGCAGGATGCCCAGACCAACTTGCAGAGAATGCAGGTGCTATATGAAAGTGGAGATATCTCTGCACAGAGTTTTGAACAGATTAAAAGCAGTGCAGAGATGGCAAAATTGCAGTATGAAGCAGCACAGCTTGCTTATAATACACAGGTAGAATACAGTCAGATCACTGCACCAATTGCAGGAAAGATTGAAAGCTGTGATATGGAAGTAAAAGATATGGTAGCTCAGTCATCACCAGTGTGTGTGATTACAGGAGAAGGGAATCGAGCTGTTCGTTTTTCTGTACCTGAGAGAGTGGTAAAGGGGCTTGCTGTTGGGCAGCAGATCGTATTGGAAAAAAACGGAAGCAGTTATTCAGGTGAGATTACAGAGATCGCTTCTATGGTAGACCCGCAGACGGGGCTGTTTCAGGTAAAAGGAAATATTGTGGATGGAGAGGCGTTGATGAATGGTTCTTATGCAAAGGTGACAATGGATGCACAAAGAGCTGAAGGTGTAATGACCATTCCTTTGGATGCCGTATACTATAAAGATACAGAACCATATGTATATCTGTATCAAGATGGAGTGGTGACTGAGAGAGCCATTGCAACTGGTCTTTCTAATAATGAGAAGATTCAGGTGACAGAGGGGCTTACAAATGAAGATCAGGTTATTGTGTCATGGACAACCGATTTATATGAGGGAGCGAATGTAAATCTTCGTGAGGAACAGTAAGGAGGAACGGCAAATATGAATTTGACAAAAAATGTCCTGAAAAGACCAGTCACAACACTTTTATGTGTACTGTGTCTGATCGTTTTTGGAATTTCTTCCGTGACGGGGGCAAAGCTGGAGCTGACTCCGGATATGGAAATGCCTATGATGATCATTAGCACAATATATCCGGGAGCCAGTCCGGAAGACGTGAATGAACTTGTTACAAAACCAATTGAAGAGGTAACAGGTATCCTTAGTGGAATTGAATCAACTACGTCTTATTCTCAAGAAAATGTTTCTATGGTTCTTTTGGAATATGAGTATGGTTCTGATATGGATAATGCATATTCTGAATTAAAGAAAAAGATAGACAGTTTAAATAATACACTTCCGGATGATTGTCAAGAACCAACAATCGTAGAATTTAACATCAACGATCAGGCTTCTGTTATTTTATCGGTTAGAAATAGTAATGTACAGAATATGTATAACTTTGTGAAGAACACATTACAGCCTGAATTTGAAAAAATCTCTTCTGTGGCAAGCGTGGATTCCAGTGGTGGTGAAAAAGAGTATGTTCGGGTGGAAATTCTTCCGGATAAACTGCAGCAGTATCATTTGAATATGAATGCGATCGCACAGACTGTAGCAAGTGCAGATTTTACATTCCCAGCAGGAACAACAAAGATGGGAAGCCAGAATCTTTCTGTCAGTGCGGGAAGTACATATAATACAGTAGAAAGTCTGAAACAGATTGTCATTCCAATGGGAAATGGAAATCTGATCCATTTGGAAGATGTGGCAAATGTATATATGGCAAAATCGGATGATAATGGTATCAGCCGTTATGACGGACAAGATACGATGACATTGTCCATCAAAAAACAACAATCTGCATCTGCAGTGGAAGTTTCACGAGAAGTGCAAAAAACGATCAACAAAATGGAAGCAGAACATCCAGGGCTTGATATTATTGTAGTCAGCGACAGCAGTGAGATGATCAAATCATCCTTAAAGTCAGTATTTCAGACATTAATCATGGCGATCGTGATCTCTATGGTGATCATTTTCCTGTTTTTTGGCGATATCAAGGCATCTTTGATCGTGGGTACTTCCATTCCAGTATCTATTCTTACCGCATTCTGCCTGATGTATGTGATGGGATTTTCACTCAATGTTATTACGATGGGAAGTTTGGTCCTTGGTGTCGGTATGATGGTAGATAACTCGATCGTTGTGCTGGAGAGCTGTTTCAGGGCAAACACCGGTAATGGATTTTTACAATATCGTGAGGCTGCTTTGAAGGGAACTGGCATTGTAAGTCGTTCTATATTTGGATCAACTGTAACAACCTGTGTTGTTTTTATCCCGATTGCGTTGATGAAAGGAATGTCAGGGCAGTTATTTAAACCATTAGGATTTACCATTGTATTCTGTATGGTTGCATCTTTGATCTCTGCAATGACAATCGTACCGCTTTGCTACGCTTTTTATCGTCCAAAAGAAAAAGAAGCACCGATGTCTGAGCTGGTAAAAAGGATGCAGAATGCATATCGCCATATGATGGAACACATCCTTCCGAAACGTAGGACAGTTATTGTTGTTACGGTTTTGCTTTTAGTTCTTTCACTGGCTATGGCAACAAAACTTAAAATGGAGATGATGCCAGTAGGAGATGAAGGAAGAATCCAAGTTTCAGCAGAATTGAAACCGGGTCTTACCAATGAAAAAGTCAATGAGATTTTGAGTGTCATTGAAGAGTATGTTGCAAACGATGAAAATGTGGAATCTTATATGCTTTCTTATGGAGGAAGCGGAACGACTATGTTGGGAAGCGGAACAGCTACCGTGACAGCTTATCTGAAAGATGACAGAAAGATAAAAACAGATGATCTGGTGAATGTCTGGAAGCCTGTTCTTTGTGGTTTGCCGGATTGTTCTGTGACTGTAGATTCTATGAGTACCATGAGTATGATGGAAACAGATCTGGGTTACTATGAAGTAATCGTTCAAAGTGCCCAATATGAAGATGCAAAAGAGGTATCTGACCGTCTGGTAGAGGAGTTGAAAAATCGCAATGATGTGACACAGGTGCATTCCACTTTGGAAAATGCAGCACCGATTGTTAAATTGGAGATTGATCCGGTCAAGACTGCAGCAGAAGGTTTGACACCAATTGCAGTAGCAACTTCTGTGAATGGAATTCTTGGCGGTACAGAGGCAATGACCATGGATGTCAATGGCGAGGAAGTCAGTGTTATGGTGGAATATGGTCCAGAAGAGTATAACACGCTGGAAAAAGTAAAAGATATTCTTTTGCCGACTTCTACGGGTGGTTTTGTGGCGCTGACTGATCTTGCGGATATCCGTATGGAGGACAGCCCACAGGCGATCGAACGTATCAACAAGCAGTATCAGGTGACAATTACTGCAAACTACACAGATCAGGCTACAGAGATGACAAAAACAGAACTGGATAAGATAGTTCGGGAACAATATGCAGTGGGAAGTATATCCATAGCAGAAAATGCAATGACAGAGATGATGAATGAAGAATTTTCAAGCCTGTTTACTGCAATTGGAATGGCAGTCTTTCTGGTATTTGTAGTTATGGCAGCACAGTTTGAATCTCCTAAATTTTCCATTATGGTTATGACAACAATCCCATTCAGTTTGATCGGAGCATTTGGATTCCTGTTCTATACAGATGTCAGCATCAGTATGCCATCTCTGCTTGGATTTATGATGCTGGTAGGAAATGTTGTAAATAATGGTATCTTATATGTAGATACAGTAAATCAGTATCGTGCCGAAATGGATATGAAGACAGCTCTGATAGAGGCAGGGGCAACCCGTCTCAGACCGATCCTTATGACAACATTGACAACTGTTGTCTCCATGATCCCTATGGCAGCAGGATATGGTGATAATGGTCAATTGATGCAGGGATTGGCGCTTGTCAACGTAGGAGGACTGACTGCTTCCACGATTTTGGCATTGATCTTATTGCCAGTCTACTATACATTGCTGAACCGCCCGCCTAAGAAAGAACTGGAAGTAGATTAAAGTATGAACATGAAGTTTGAGATAGAGGAGGTAATCTGGTGAAAAAGAAGATGAAAACAAAAACAATAGCAGTTTTGGGAATCACCTCTTTGCTGACAGGCAGCACAGTTCTGCCTGTCTGGGCAGCACCAAAAGCAACAGGTCCTGCTATGGCAGCGGCGATCGCAGAAGAACAGAAATCGGGCTCTGAGGAGAAAAGTGCAGAAGGATCAGATGAGATCACATATCAGATCTTGATGGATAATACGATGGAGTACCGTGAGCTTAAAGATCTGATCCACGAATTTAATGTGACAGTCAGAAATAATCAGACCTCTCTGGCAAATTCCAGAAATGAAGAAAATAATGAGGAGATGGCAGCAGAACTGGAAGACGAGGCGGATGATCTGGAGGCAAGAGCAGAAGAACTTGAGGATTTGTATGGGGATATGACTGGAATGGAGGCACAGGCCGGTCAGGCAATGTATGCAAATTATATCTATAATGCCAAGGCATTGAAAGCTTATGCAAAACAGCTTAGAGATCAGGCAAAGGGTTCAGGTTTATCTAATGCATTGAGCAAACTCCAGAATGAAAAAGTAGAGATGGGATTGGTGGCATCAGCACAGAGTATGATGAACCAGTACAATCAGATGAAACTCCAAATAGCCGATCTGAATGTACAAAAAGAGCTGGCACAGGCGACCTATGAAGCAGTGAGCAGAAAGGCAGCTTCAGGATTGGCAACAGAAATGCAGGTGACAACTGCAAAGGATGCGGTGAGAACTCTGGAAGTTTCCATTGCAGCACAGCAGAATGCATTAGAGAGTGTACGTCAAAATCTTTGCGTGATGACAGGGTGGGAGTACAACGATTCCCCTGATATTCAGGCAATCCCGCAGGTAGATATGGAAAAGGTTTTGGCTATGGATCTGGAGTCAGACAGACAGCAGGCATTTAATAATAGTTATGACAGAAGAATTGCAGCAATCGAATATACAGAAACTGCTTCAGGAAGCGAAAAGATTTCTAAACAGAGAAGTCTGGAACAGACTGAGCAGACGGTAAAATCTTCTTTTGAGGGATTGTATGGTGCAGCGTGTCAGAGCAAGTCTGCTTATGAGTCTGCCAAAACTGCTTATGATATGGAAAAAAATAATATGGATGCAGCAGACAGGAAGTACCAACTGGGTATGATGAGTCAATTGGAGTATTTACAGCAGAAAGCACAATTTTCTAAAGCAGAAACTACATTAGAAGTAGCAGAACTCAATCTTTTTCAGGCTATGGAGAATTATGAATGGGGAAAGAAGGGGCTGATCCAGTCTGCTTCATCAGCATCCTGATATGCCACATAAATAGGAAATGTGGAAAATAGCGCAGGTGTCTCTGGGGATATCTGATTGGAAGAATGAGAGGTGAGAGGCAGATGATAGATAAAAGGACAAAGACAAAAAATGGAAAGAGATTGTTTGGAGCTGTTGCAGCGATCTTTATGTCTCTTGGAGCTGCTGCTCCGGCATTTGCAGTCAGTCCTCCCTTTGCATATACAGAGGAGGAATGGGCGATGCTTAGAGACAACATTCTAGAATATGGTGAAATCCCTAATCTGATCAAAGAATATAATGTAGTGATCCAAAATAATGATGAAACATATAAGAAACTGCGAAGTCAGAAGACATCAGAAAAGGGAAGGGAAGAGCTAGAGGAAACAGCAGATCGGCTTCATGAACAGGCAGCAGATATGGCAGATATCATGTCTGATCCTATGATGGCGCTTCTTACAAACAGTTACAGCCAGCTCCTATATGCATCACATTCTATGGAATCAGGAGCTCTTCAAGTGGAACAGCAGATCGAGTCATACATTATAGATGGTCCTTTGATGAAATATCAGTTTGATCATATTCAGGCAATGTTGACAGCAACCGCACAGGATTTGATGATATCACATGAAAAACTGTTGGTGAATCAAGAGCTGGTGGAAAAGAGTGAAGATCTTCTGAAAGCAGTATTAGAATCTACAGAACGTCAGAAAAATTTGGGGATGGCAACAGAAAATGATGTGTTAGGGGCACAGCAAAATGTTAAAAATCTTCAGACATCAAAAATGCAGATAGAATCCGGAATCCGTTCGATACGTCAAAATCTATGTCTTTTAACAGGATGGGATTATGATGCCAGTCCAGAGATACTCCCTATCCCAAATCCGGATGTTGCTTATCTGGAACATGCAGATGTACAGGCAGATATCATACATGCCACAGAAAATAATTATATGTTAAAATATAACAAGCGTTCTCTGGAAAATACAACAGAAGAGTACAGTAAAGAAAATTTAAAGAGAACGATCCGTGAGAAGGAACAAAGCATTTCAAAGAGCATAACGTCTCTCTATGATGCGGCAGGTCAGGCAAGGAGAAAACTTGAGGAAGCTCAAAATGCAGTAATGACAGCACAGAAAAATTTAGATACATCAAAAAGGCAAAAGGAATTGGGAAGTATTGGTGATCTGCAGCTTATGCAGATGCAGAATGCATATGATTCTGCTGTCAGTAAAGAAAAAACAGCGAGATTATCTCTGTTTCAGGCAATTGAGACGTATAGAAGGGCAGTGGAAGGATATCTCGCCGCTTAAATCAGCAGTATAATAGTATGTTGTTCCTAGTATTACTATGGCTGTGACAATGCATTAAATTTCCTGTTTTGTCAGAAGATGCTGGAGTGCATAAAGTGGTTTTTGAATCCAAAATTTTGCTTCTATATGATCTAGGTATTCCATAATGGAAATGTTTTGAGAAAGCATATCTTGATAGGTCCCTTTTTCCAGTGATTCCTGAAGAATCTGACAGGATGAAGCTGGAAGTGAGGGACCACTTTCATCAGTAAAGCAGAGAGAGGGATATAAGACACACCACCAGTTATGTCCATTTGCAGGACCAATGTATATCTGGACTGTATCATAGTTTCCGCAGGG
>CAJMNU010000046.1 GCA_905214855.1 uncultured bacterium
TTCGGTGATAACATTGAAAGAGCAAAGAAGAGCGGTGTGGCTTATATCGCAGAGCCAGGTGGTTCTGTGCGTGATGATCAGGTGATCGAGACTTGTGATAAATACCAGATGGTTATGGCATTCACAGGAATCCGTCTGTTCCATCATTAAAAACAGACTGACTACAGGCTGTCTAAAAGAAAATACAATAGATAAAAAGCAGCAGATCAAAAAAATAGCAGATCAAAAACAGGTTTGATAGATAAATAGATCATGAAAAAGACGGAGAGTACCAAATGAGATAGGATTTGGTTATTCTCCGTTTTGTTATAAATTCGTGGCTTTCATCCCACAGGCTTGCATTAAAAACTATATTCCACTGATTTTAGATCAGATAATAAAGGGTCTGCAAGTTTATTTGGGTAGTTTTGAAAATAATCTATGAAAGGATGAAAGATGCTGTATCCTATTGCTGCTGTATCACGGCAGAGAAACAGAGAAAAAAGAGACAGATACTTGCAATATGGAAAAAGTGGCGGTAAGATAGAAGATAAGCCAAAGGGCAAAGAAAAAAGAAGGGGAGGCAGAGAAACGTGCAAAAGATGGGAGTCCTTTCTGGAATCCGTCACGATTTCAGGGAGAACAAGGAACAGGTAAAAGTTGCAGTGAATATGGCATGGCCGGCAGTGATGGAATCTTTTTTTGTTGCTCTTGCAGGAATGATAGATTCTCTCATGGTGAGCAGTATTGGCGCATATGCAGTTGCAGCAGTTGGTCTGACAACACAGCCTAAATTTATTGGTCTGGCGATTTTTATTGCGGTTAATGTGTCAGTTTCCGCCATTGTGGCAAGAAGACGAGGAGAAAAAGACAGAAAGGGAGCGAATCAGGTTCTCTTGATGGCATTGATGTTTGTTTTGGTTATGGGAACGATCATCAGTGTCGGGATGGTAGGATTTGCAGACCCTATGATGCATCTTTCTGGTTCTGCACCGGATACACATGAAGCAGCTGTTATTTATTTTAGAATTATTATGGGCTGTATGATGTTTAATATTCTTTCTCTTGTGATCAATGCGGCACAGAGGGGATCTGGCAATACCAAAATTGCCATGAGAACGAACATTACATCAAATGTGATCAATGTAATTGGTAATTTTCTTTTAATTAATGGACATTTTGGTTTTCCTGCACTTGGAATAAGAGGAGCGGCTATTGCAACTGTGTTTGGAACAGTGGTTGCCTGTGGTATGAGTTTCTGCTCTATTATGGACAAAGATAACTTTATCAGTATTCCTTATATTATTCATGAACATATAAAACCAAGTTTAGAAGAAGCCAAAAGTATGGTCAAGATCAGTTCCAGTGTCTTTTTGGAACAGATTTTGCTCCGTATTGGATTTATGTCGGTTTCTATTATGACAGCAAAGTTGGGAACACAGGCATTTGCAGCACATCAGGTAGGAATGAATGTAATGAGCTTGTCTTTTTCTCTTGGAGATGGAATGCAGGTGGCTGCTGTGGCATTGATCGGGCAGAGCCTTGGAGAGAAAAAACCTGAGTTGGCAAAAACATATGGGCGTTTATGTCGGTATATGGGAGGTATGATCTCAGTTGTTTTGTCATTGTGTTATCTCTTGTTTGGAAGATTTTTATTCCACTTATATTTTACTGAACCTGAAATCATTGCAATGGGAGTGGATATCATGAAAGTAATGGTTCTTGTTGTACTGTTACAGGTTGGTCAGGTGATTTATATGGGATGTCTAAGAGGAGCAGGAGATATCTGGTTTACAACTGTCGCATCCACGATCAGTGTAACATTAGTAAGACCAATTGCATCGTATCTGTTTTGTTATGTGTTCCATATAGGTTTGATCGGAATATGGATGGGGATTACCTGTGATCAGCTGTGCCGATATATTTTGACATCCATCCGATTTAAATCTGGAAAGTGGACAAAGATTAAAATTTAAATCAGAGTAGAGCGAAGGATAAAGAGTCATAGCAGAAAATCATAACAGAAAATCATAACAAATAAATAAAAGAAAGAATGAAAAGCAGATTGTAAAGCAACAGGAGATAGATGGTATGGGAAATAGTATAAAGTATGATGAGTTGGACAAAAAACTGGTACAGATCATCCCATCAGAGCGTCAGCTTCGACATCAACAGATGGAATTTTATGGATTTGTACATTTTACAGTCAATACTTTTACAGGAAAAGAGTGGGGGGACGGGACAGAAGCTGAGTCTATCTTTGATCCTGCCCAGCTGGATGCAGAACAATGGGTGAGAGCGGCAAAAGACGGAGGTATGACAGGTTTGATCCTGACTTGTAAACATCATGATGGATTTTGTCTTTGGCCAAGTAAAATGACATCTCATACAGTGGAAAACTCACCTTATAAAGATGGAAAAGGCGATGTTGTGCGTGAGCTTTCTCAGGCATGTGCCAAAGAGGGATTGGAGTTTGGTGTATATCTTTCTCCTTGGGATAGAAATTGTAAGTTATATGGACAGGGGAAAGCCTATGATGATTATTTTGTAGAACAGTTGACAGAGCTTTTGACATGGTATGGACCTGTTTTTTGTGTATGGTTTGATGGTGCATGTGGAGAAGGACCAAATGGAAAAAAACAGGTTTATGACTGGGAACGCTATTATAAGACGATCCGTGAACTTCAGCCACAGGCTTGTATCAGCGTGAGCGGACCGGATATCCGTTGGTGTGGCAATGAAGCAGGAGACACCAGACCAAGTGAGTGGAGCGTTGTACCAGGAAGTTTGTTTGACCAGAGAAAGATCACAGAAAACAGCCAACAGACAGATGATGCGGCATTTCGTGAAAAGAGGCTTGCAGATGGAGATCGAGATCTGGGAAGCCGTGAGGTGATGAAGAATGCAGATCGGGCAATCTGGTATCCAGCAGAGGTAAACACATCGATTCGTCCGGGCTGGTTTTATCATGAGGATGAGGACGATCAGGTGAAATCTCTGGAGGAATTGAAGTCGGTATATCTGCGTTCTGTAGGAGGAAATGCAACCTTTCTTTTGAATCTTCCTCCAGACAAAAGAGGATTATTTCATGAGAATGATGTAATACGTCTGCATGAACTGGGAGAGTGGATCAGAGAGACATTTGACCGCAAAAAGAGCAGCATCCTTAAGGCAGATATTTCCGCCAATTCAGAGGAAAAAGGATATGAAGCGGTTTATGTACGGGAAGATTCTTATGAATGTGTTTTTTGTCCGGATGAAAAGATGGAAACCATGACAGAGCTTTACTTTACATGGGAGAAAGAACAAAAGATCCGTTATATTGTAATAAAAGAAGACATCAGAAAAAGTCAGAGAATTGAAAAATTTAGGATTTTTAGAGGATGTGGAGATAAAAGAGAAGAGATTGCAGCGGGAACTACAGTGGGATATCAAAAGATCGTGAGTCTGCCTGAAGAGATCAGTGTGAAAGAACTGACTCTCCAGATTACAGACTCCCGCCAAGATGTGATTATATCTTATGTAGGTGCTTTTTCGGATGGGACTAGATAGGGGATCCCTATAATGACAGAGTTACGGAAATAGGGGATACTGGAAAAATCCATACTACAGTCAGATCCATAAGTAGCTTTTAGACGTTTGTAGACATTATTCAGTCCAAAATGCCGTTTGCCATTTGATGAAGCAGAAAGCAGGCATGACTTTGCTTTTTCGATATCAATACCAGAACCATTGTCCGTCACTTCAATTCGGATCTTTTGCTCTTCGATCAGAGAGATCTGTATGGAAATCTCAGGGGGAGCAAGGGGACTGTTGATCAGATTCTGAGAAAAACCATGTTTAATGCTGTTTTCAGCCAAAGGCTGGAGCAGCATTTTTAATATCATATGCTGTTCTAATATAGGATCGATCTGACAGGAAAAGCGGATACCGGATGTGGAGTGTCGGTTCATGATCTGCATATAGGCAGTGACATGGTCGATCTCCTTTTGAAATGGGATCATGGAATCTCCGGAACTAAGTGTGATCCGAAGATACTTTCCAAGGCTTTCCAACATAGCTCCGGCAACTTGTGTGTGTTGGTTTAAAATTTGAAAATGGATACATTCTAAGGTATTATATAAAAAGTGCGGATTGATCTGTTCAGAAAGCATCTGGATCTCAGCCCGTGCTTTTTTTTGTTCTTCTTCCTTGATCTGCTCCATTTGAAGCTGGATGATATCATACATGGAATTGAGCTGTTCCCCTAAAATTCCGACTTCATCCGTATAAGAAAAATGTGTTTTTTCTTTATATACATTCTGATTGATCTTCTGGATGATGAGGTTTAATTTAGAAAAAGGACGAGTCAGAAAATTGGAAATAGCAAGGGAGAGGAGTACAGCCAGAAAAATACTAAATCCCCACGTTTCCAAAATAAAAAAGCGGATAGGTTTCAGTTCCTTGGCAAGTGATGTCTGCTGTATTAAATGAACTAATTTTAAATTGCAAAAATCCAGTGTCTGTTGTGTGATATAATACGGAACGCCTTCAATGTTTATGAGATGATTGGGAATCGTATTGTGGGAAGCGCTATATTCAATGATATCAGAACTGAAAAGTTCCGGATGATCCATAGGATTTATAGTGAGAGGATACCCATTTTGATCCGTCAGATACATACAATGTGTAAAAATATTGGAAAAACGGTCAAAATAATTCTGAAGTTGATCTGCATTCAAGAGCAGGATAAAACGTGTTTTGGGAGTGTTGGGTATATCAATGTAGCGTATCATGGTGTTGTCCCCGTATCCTGTGCTGGAAACGGGGAAGATAATGGGAAGGATATTGCCGCGTTGGATCAGTGCGTTACTGCGCATGGGAAGAACGGTGATCTGGGAGTAATTCCAGATATCTTCCGCAAACAGGATAGCTGGATTTTTTGATAGACCCAGTATGGTTTCATCAAAAAATGTACCATTGCTTCCATAGATCATAGCAGTTGAGATCAGATCATCGCTGCGCCGTAGTGCACTTAAAGCCTTATCTGATGCAGAAAAATAGGTGATAAAGGAAGACGGCTTGCCAAAAGTGATATTTGTAATGATCTCTGAAAACGGGTAGGAGACAAGTGTATTGGCTGTATTTAACCCGATATTATCAAACTGAGTAGATAGGGTGGAGGAGATCATATGAATGGAGTTTTCTGCCTTATTCAGTGCATCCTGCTGATTTCTTTTGTAGAGAAAATGATAAGAAAAAAAGCAGATTGTGAGCAAGGAAAAGGTAGTGATAAGAACCATACATAGAAGGATTTTATAGCGTAATTTTAAATTGCCGATCCATTGTTTCATTATTGTATGCCTGCCTGTGTGTATTTTTTTTGATAATCTGAAGGGGTAAAACCGGTTCTTAATTTAAATGCACGGCTGAAGGAACGGTAATCTTCATATCCAAGAAGAATAGCAAGTTCACCCGGATTGTGCTCTGGAAGTTTTAATTGTTCTTGAGCATAGGAGATTTTAAGGTCAAGGATATAATCACGGAAATTGAGTGATGTTTTATTCTTAAAGTAGGTACTGAAATAACTTTTGCTCAGACCAACATGATTACAAATATCTTCCATATGGATTTTACCTAAAATATTATCCTGTATATAAGAGATCGCCTTTTCAATCAGAGGATCGCTGCGGGTAGCACGACTGATCTGCAGTTCATGGAGGAATCCAGTGAGAGTTTCATACATCCATTCGTGGATATCCTGCCATGTTTCCAGATTTTGAAGTGCTAAATAGGAATCTCCAGTATAACTGGAAGGAGATTTCCCTAGATATTGTGCAAGAGAATTTTTTAAACTGATGATCAGATAATTGCACATACTGTAAATATAACCAGGCGGGGGAGTCTGGATATAAAGGAGCTTATCCATGTAACTTGAAAGTTCTTTTAAAAGAGCTTCTTTATCCTGTTGTAAGATAGTATCTAATATCTGAGAAGAAGGAACAGTGTTTGGCGGAGGCGGACTGTCTAAGATCCGGGAATCGATCACAGATCCCAATTCTGGATAAATATGAAAGGATAACGCCTGAAGTGCTGTCTGATAGGATAAAGACAGATGGAGAAGATCTTCTGCCGTTTTTCCGATCGAAGCAAACAGATGTACACCAGATTGTTGGCGCATATCTTGGATATAAGATTCCAAAAAGCAATAAAATAATTGAGGGCTTTCCTCTGAAGGAAGGTTTACCAAAAGAAGAAGACTGGCATCTGTGGTCTGTGTCACAATACCACTATGATTTTCCAGACGATGTTCTAATTCCAAGCGGAGTTCTTCCAAACTCTGTGCCATTTCTTCCTCATCCGTTTCCTGTCTGGGATGGAAAATCTGAATGAAACTAATGGTGCAGGGAGCATTATGAAGAGGAATAGAATATTCTTTGAGGATTTCCTGAAGTTCGTCAGCACGAAGTTCCCCACGCAAGAGTTCTGGTATCAGTTGGTTTTTGCGTATAAAAATAGTAGTTTCACGCAAATCTTTTAATGTAGATAATTCTTCTTTACGGGAAAGACGTTTTGTTATGATTTCTGTTTTCAGTCGATTCAAAATGTCAGAAAGCTCTGGAAGAATAATAGGTTTGAGAAGATATTCACGGACATCATAGCGGATTGCTTGTTTTGCATATTGGAAGTCATCATATCCACTTAATATGACAAAACAGCAGTCATGTCCTTCTTCTTTTGCCTGACGGATCATTTCTAAGCCGTTGATGACAGGCATTTGAATATCAGTGATGACGATATCTGGTTCATACCATCGGATCATTTCTAGCGCTTCTGCCCCATTGCAGGCAGTGCCAATCAATTTGATGTCATATTGTTCCCATGGAACATTATTTCTGAGACCAGAGCGGATTTCAGCTTCATCACCAGTAATAAAGTTAAGTAATTTTTTGATGTCATGAAAAATCTCCTCCTGAATGATCGTAAAGTAATCATTAAGTAATCATTATAAAGTAAAATAAAAAGTTATAATTAAGTTTTACCTATTTCAATATAGAAATATTGTGTGTGTAAATACACAGTTTAGACAATAGTTGTCAGGGACTTTCTTAGTATATCATTGAAATTTGGGAAATGCAATCTGAACACAGGAACAGCTCTTATGCAAAAGATACAAAAAAGGATAAAAAATGTCACATGAAAGATAAAAAATGACATGTAAAAAATGCCGAAAGTCAGCTATACTAATGTCACGGCCGTAAGAAAAAAGAGTGGATAGTGTTCATTCTGCAGGGAAGGAAGAAGAGAAAATGAGAAAAAGTAAACGATTGATGTCTTTGGGGTTAGCAGGCTTGATGGCAGCGTCCATGATGGTTGGATGCTCTTCCTCAGATAAGAAAGAGACAACAGCAGCTTCTGCGGGTACAACAGCAGCAGATACAGAAACAACAGCAGCAGCAACTCAGGCTGAGACAAAGAAAGAGTCAAGCGGAGACAAGACAAAGATCACTGTTTGGACGAATAACCGCCACGACTTAGAGTACATGAATAAAGTGGTAGATGAATTTAATAATACCAATGATCATATTGAGATTGAGTATGTAGTGCAGACTGAGAATTATGAGAACCTGATCACAATGGCAACAAGTTCTGGACAGGCACCAGATGTATTTGGTTCTGTATCTACAAAAATGGTTGAGTTTGCAAACAACGGTATTACACAGCCGTTAAATCCATACATTACAGATGAGTATAGAAAAGTCAATGAAGTAGAGCAGCATATGTATGAAGGCTTGAACTCCATTGGAGAAGATATTTACTGGGTTCCATGTGGCAAGAGAAGTGGTGCTAGAATCATTTATAATAAGGAAATTTTTGATAATTTAGGTCTGGAAGTTCCAGCAAAATTATCTGATATGGTAGATATCGCAAAACAGATCACAGAGGCTGGAAATGGCGAATACTACGGTATCATCTTCCCAGGTGCAAGTGGTCCTTTCGAGAGATGGCTGGAGCATTCTGCTGAGAAGAGTGGTATTACAAGATATGACTATGTAAATGGTAAATTTGATTTTTCTGGATACAAACCATATCTGGAATTTGTACGTGAACTGTATGCAGCAAATGCAGTATTCCCAGGTTCTTCTTCTATCAAGATCGACCCAGCTCGTGTTCAGTTTGCTGAAGGTCATGTAGGTATCCACGGAAATGCATCTCAGGAAGCAACTGTATTGACAGAGCAGTTCCCAGCTACTATGGAGTGGGGTGTTGCAGATCTTCCTACATTGGATGGAACGATCAAAGGTGCACAGGCTTGTACAACAAACAATGGATATATGATGTCTGCAATCACAAAACATCCAGAGGAAGCATGGGAAGTAATTGAGTACTTTGGTTCCGAGGAAGTTCTGAAGGGATATCTGGAAGGTGGTTATACACTTCCAATGTCTAAATACATGGAAGAGAAAGTAGATATGAGCAAGATTGGCAGAATGGCAGATTTTGCAGGAGCAGACTACGAAGCAGTATATCCAGAAGTTCCGGCAGTTACTCCAGAGGGAGAAGATTGGCGTGACGCACTGTGGAACGCTTGTCTGCCAGAAGGTCCAAACATTGATGAGACTATTGAGAAGCTGAATAAGGCATACAATGAAGCATTGGATAAAGAGACAAAGATGGGTAAAGTAAAACGTCTTGTGATCAAGGATTATGATCCGCTGCATCCAAACGAAGGTACTATGGAGTATCTGTCTGAATAATGAACGTATGTAGATAGCTGAAAAGTAAAAGGCGGGGGTGCTGCAAAAATCGAAATTCAATAAAGGATTTTTGCAGTACTCTTCTCTTTTCTTTGGCTTTTGGAGGTGAGTGTATGAAATCGAATTTAACTTTTTCACAAAAACTCAGAAAAAAATGGCTGAATGGGGATATCCCTATGTGGTTTATGCTGGCACCGACAATCTTTTTTATTGTGGTGATCTCATTATATCCATTCCTTTGGATCTGCCGTTATATTTTCTATGATTATAATGGATTCAAAGCGTACTATATTGGACTTGATAACTTTAAACGTGCATTTACAGATGAAATTTACTGGCAGAGTGTAGTACATACCTTTGAGTATGCGATTTTGAAATTGTTGTTTGTTATCCCATTGTCTCTGATTACAGCAGTTCTGCTGCAGAGAAAGCGTTTTGGAAGCGGTCTTTTTCAGGGAGTTTATTTCTTACCAACAGTTATCAGTTCTGCGGTATATAGTTTGATCTGGTACTTTATTTTTGCAACTTACAATGGTGTACTGAATGGATATCTTCAGGCAGGACATATTATCTCTCAGCCGATTGACTGGTTGGGAAGTACAAAGACAGCAATGATCGCAGTTGTTATCGTAGCGATCTGGGGTGCATTTGGTAACTATATGATCCTTTTGATCTCTGGTTTGGCAGGAATTCCGGATGATGTGTATGAGAGTGCTAAGATTGATGGAGCATCTGGCGTGCAGACTTTCTTTAAAATCACACTTCCCATGTTAGGACCGGTTTTGAAGATGGTTATTATGCTTGCAGTTACCACTGCATTCAAGGATTATCAGTCTATTTTGGTATTGACCGGAGGTGGTCCAAATAACCGTACACATGTAATGTTCTCTTATATTTATCAGTTGACATTTGGAACGGCAAACTCAGGAGCAAACTTGCAGATTGGCTATGGCTCTGTTTTGAGTATCTTCTCTGCAGTTATCGTAGGTATCATTACTTTGGTCTATTTGAGATTCAGTAAGAAGATGGATGAGGTATACTAAGGAAAGGGGAAAATGAGTCATGGCAAGAGAGAAAAAAACACACGCGGTGGAATCCAAAAAGACAAAGGCGATCAACGCGGTGATCTTTGTGCTGCTTGCGATCCTGGCTGGATTGACAGCGTATCCGATCGTATACATTATTTTGGGATCTTTTAAGACAAACAGTGAACTGGTAAGCGGTGGATTGAAGCTACTTCCAGATAAATTTGTCTTAGATAACTATATTCAGGCATGGGAAATGGGAAATTTCTCACGTTACACCATGAACAGCTTGATCTTGAGCTTTGGTGTTATGTTTGTTTCTTTGTTTGTAACTAGTATGTCTGGTTACGTATTTGCAAGAAAAGAATTTAAATTAAAGAAATTGATTTATAATTCTATGGTTATGTTCATGTTTATCAATGTGGGAAGTACTGCACTGCGTCCTTTGTTTGAGCTAGCAGTTAAGTTAAATATGAACCAATCTTTGATCGCAGTTATCCTGATCTCAGCAGGAACCAGTCAGGCAACGTATGTATTCCTGATCCACGGTTTTATGAATACAGTTCCGAAGGAACTGGATGAAGCAGCAAAAATGGATGGATGCAGTTTCTTTGGGATCTATTGGAGAGTGATCCTTCCGGTATTGAAACCAGCATTAGCTTCTGTAGCTCTGTTGTCTTTCAGAGGCGGATGGAACGAGTATATTCTTCCATTGATCTTTACTATGACAAATGAAAAACTTCGTCCTCTGACAGTAGGTGTCGTGGCATTGCAGAATGCAGGAGACGGAGCAGCAGCATGGAATATTCTGTTTGCAGGTTCTGCAATCTCTATCATTCCGATCATCATTGTATATCTGTTTGCAAGTAAACAGTTCATGGGTGGAATGACAAGTGGTGCTGTAAAAGGATGATATATTTGGAAATTAAGATAAGAATAAGGGGTATCCATACTGATATGGATGCCCCCATTCTGTTTTGCTAGATTAGTTCTAAAAGAGTTTTAAGAGTTTTATTTA
>CAJMNU010000047.1 GCA_905214855.1 uncultured bacterium
CATCCAAGGCCGTTGTCGGTTCATCTGCGATCAGAAGATCTGGATTATTGACAAATGCCATTGCGATCATAATACGCTGCCGCTGTCCTCCTGACAGTTGATGCGGATAACTCGTGTAAATTCTCTCTACATCTGCAAGTCCGACCTGACGCAGCACCTCAAAAACCTGACGTTTCCCCTCTTTTTTGGAAACTTTCTGATGCAAAAGTACATTTTCTAAAATCTGTTTCCCCACTTTAATCAGCGGATTCAGCGCAGTCATGGGTTCTTGAAAAATCATGGATATTTGATTTCCCCGATACAAAGACCATTCTCTTTCATCCAACCCCAACAATTCGTCTTCCATAAAAGAAATACTGCCTGACTGTCTTGAACCTTCTGGCTGTAACCCGATCAAAGAAAGTGCCGTAACGGATTTTCCACATCCAGATTCCCCGATCAGCGCTACCATCTCGCCTTCCTGTATCGCCATATTGACATGACTGACTGCTGGATATTCTTTTTTATCCTGAACAAAACTTAACGAAAAATTTTTGAGCTGACATACATTATTCTTTTCTTCTCTATCCATTTACTTCCCCTCAACGCCTCTCATTTACTTCCTGAATCCCATCTCCAAGCAGATTAAATCCCATCACCAAAATAGTAATGACTGCTGCTGGGATCAACACATACCAAGATGCCTGAAGAACAAATCCCTGTGCTTCACTGAGCATTTTTCCAAGACTGGGAGCCGGAGGCTGGATTCCCATTCCCAAATAGCTCAATCCCGCCTCTGACATAACAGCTCCTGCAAAAGCCAAAGAAGCGGTTGCCACCAATTCTGAAGTCAGATTTGGCAAAATATGGATAAACATAATACGCAAAGAACCAGCTCCACGTATTTTTTCTGCTTTTACAAAATCAGCATCCCTGTATTTCATAAATCCACTTCTTGACATTCTTGCAAATCTTGGTACTGACATAATAGCAAGCGCCAATACTGTATTGGCAATCCCATTTCCAAAGACTGCGATCAGCATCAACGCCAGCAGAACTCCCGGAAATGCCATCTGTGCGTCAATCAGCTTCATTACAATTTCATCCACTTTCCCTCCATAATATCCAGCAAAAGAACCGACCAAAATCCCCAGACATCCACCAAACACTACAACCAGAACTCCGATCAGAAAAGAGACTTGGACTCCTTTCATCACACGGCTCAAAATATCACGTCCAAACTGGTCTGTACCAAGAATCCCTACTGTTCCTGGCATAGAAAGTTTATGCGCCAGATCCATTGCACTGGTATCTTTTGGAAGCCACACAAAACTGATCATGAGCAGCACTGTCATCAAAGCAATCATGACAAATCCAAAACAAAAACTCACACTGGAAAAATATTTTTTCATCACAGTTTCTATTCCTTTCTTTTCTCTTTTCTTTTATTTCAGACGGATTCTTGGATCTACCACGGAATAAATAAGGTCTACCGCAAAATTACAGACTACAACGATCACCGCTAAATATAATACCAACCCCTGCAAAAGCGGCAGATCACGACTGGAAATAGATACAGAGATCAAGCGTCCGATCCCCGGAAGAGAAAATACATTTTCTGTGATAATACTGCCGCCTAAGATATCGGCAGTCAGCATTCCTAAAATGGTGATGACCGGAATGAGTGAGTTTCTCACCACATGACCATACATAACCTTTCTTTTTTTCAGACCTTTGCTATACGCAGTTCTGACATAATCCTGTTTTTGCTGATTGGTGATAGAAACTTTGACATAACGTATCAATACAGCAGAAGAGCCAAGTGCCAGAGATAATGCCGGAAGAAGCAAGGAATGGATACATCCAATTGGGTCTTCTGACCAATGCACAAATCCGATGGATGGAAACCATTTCAAACGCACGGAAAATATATGGATTAAAAAAATCCCCATACAAAATGCTGGAACAGACAGACTTACCTGAGAAAGCATGGAACATCCAACACTATACGCTTTATTGCTGTGCCCTGCCAGCCAGATTCCCGCCGGAATACCGATCAGGATGGTCAGCAGCATCGTCATAACAGCAAGACCTCCTGTTACCGCAAGCCCCTGAGAGATCAACTGTGTCACTGGCTGCTGATAACGAAATGAAGTTCCCAGATCTCCTTTTAATACTCCCAAGATCCAGTTTATATATCTTTGGTATAATGGCAGATCAAGCCCCATACTTTTTGTCAATACCTCGATCTGCAAAGGGTCTGCATCTACACCAAGGATAATATACGCAGGGTTTCCGGGTAAAATCTGAAAAACACCAAATGTAAGCAACGAAACCAATACCAACGTAAGCAGCAGACCTCCTATCTTTCTGCAATAATACCCCATGTTTCCTATACTCCTTCCAACTCTTTCCTGTTCCTTTTTCTTTTTTATGTATTTCTTTTAAAAAGACATCTCTTTATCTATCATCTAAAATCCTTTGATCTCATCATTAGGACTCATAATATAACTTTGTAAAATCCAAGAATCCGATCGGGTAGAATGTATAACCTTTCAGATCTTTTCTGGATGCAACAGTAAGGTTCGGGTCACAAGTCCATATTGCTGCTGCATCTTCTGCCAGAATCTTCTGACACTCTTTATAATATTCCACACGCTCTGTCTCATTTGTTGTCTTGATTGCTTTTTGGATCAACTCATCATATTGTGGATTAGAATAACGGAAGAAATTCTTTGGATAGTCAGATGCATAACGTCCTAACACATCATTTGGATCTAATTTTCCTGTCAGACCAACAATGGTAGACTGATACTGTGCATTTGCATAAACATCTTCCAACCATGCTCCCCATTCGATCAACTGAATGTCAGCCGTAACATTGATCTGTTTTAACTGTTCTGCAATAATCTGGGCAGTATCAATATGTGCCTGATAATTGGATGGTACAGTGATCGTCATGGAAAATCCGTCTGGATATCCCGCTTCTACTAACAATTCTTTTGCCTTTTCGGTGTCTACATTATAAATATCACTGATCTGATCATTATAATACTCTCCCATAACTGGGCTAAAGTTGGAGTACAGCATCGTTCCGTATCCATCAAATACACCATCAATGATCTGCTGCTTGTCTACTACATAACTAAGCGCCTGACGTACCTTCATATCATCAAATGGTTCTACTGTATTATTCAGTGCAAAAATCTGCACCATATTCTGAGGAGAATTATAAATGTCAAATGTATTGCTTAAAATCTGAGCATTTGCAGCTGAAACACTTGCAATATCCAATTGACCAGACTGTAACGCTGTAACTACAGCACTCTCATCCGTCATGATATATACCTCTGCCTTATCAATCTTTGGCATACGTGCCTCATCATAGTATTCTTCATTCTTCTCAAGAACCACTTTCTGTCCTGGTACATATCCCACAAACTTAAAAGGTCCTGTTCCGATTGGTTTTGTTGCCTGATCCTGATATCCTTTTGGTAAAACTGCAATCTTATTGAATTGCAAAAAAGCAGCATTGACATCAGAAAGTGTCATAGTAACAGTATAGTCATCTGGTGCTTCCAGTTTTGTGATCGTGCTGAATTTAGAAGAGATTGCTTTTTCTCCATTTAAACCAGACAGATTTTCATATGTATAAAGAACATCTTCTGCTGTCAGCTTCTTTCCGTTATGAAATACCACATCATCTCTCAAATGAAATGTATACGTCAGATTATCATCTGAAATATCCCAACTTTTTGCCAATCTTGGTACAGTTGCACCTTTTTCGTCAAATCCAACCAATCCTTCAAATACGTTTAAAAAAATGGCTTCTGTATCTGTAGCAGCTGACATCCATGGATCTAGGCTGTCCGGTTCTGATCCAATGTTCATACGCACCACTTTTTCATCTTCTGTACTGCCCTGTGATGGATTTACAGCCTCCTTTGTTGTCTCTGCTGTTGTCCCAACTGTTGTAACCTCCTGCTTAGACTCCTGTGCAGTTGTAGATGAAGTACTTGTGCCACCACATCCAGCAAGCAACATAGATGCCGCAAGTGTGACTCCTAACCATTTTTTCATACTTTTTCTCATAATTCTGCCTCTCCTTTATTTTTCTTTCTTTTCTTTTATCTTAAATATCAACAATATAACGCTCTACTTCCCGAATATCAGAAATCACATATGGATAATCTAATTCCTCAATTCCAAATCTCTGTGACGGATTGATCAAAAGTGTTCTGATCCCTAACTGGGATGCCCCTTTGACATCATCATAATAATTATCCCCCACATACAGACAGTTCTCAGGAGATATCCCAGAGCGTTCCAAAGCCAACTCAAAAATCTTTCTATCCGGTTTTTCTATACCAACTTCTGATGAAATTATGATAGGATTCAATTGTTCGATCAGACCATTCTCTTTTAAAACGCTTCTACAGGACAAATCCCAATTCGAGATCAGCCCTGTCTGTATCCCTTGATGATGTAAGGTTTGTAGTACCTGATCCGTAAAAGGAAATTTCTTCCATACCGCTTCACGAAGAGGATGCTGTTTTATACTTTTTTCCCATTTTTCTTCATCAAAAGGATCACCCAACAACTCAAACAATTTTTGAGGATATTCTGTTGTTTTCCCTTTTCCAAGTATTCCAGGTCTTTCTCTCATAAAATACTTATTGGCAAGATGATATGCCGCTGCAATATCCTTCTGGCTTTCCTCATATCCCATATCCCTAAAAATCTTCTGGTAGATTTCTACATGGTTATTTTCAAGAAGAGTCAATCCCAGATCAAACCATACAAACTGGACTTTCAAGTTTTATTCCTCTCTTTCCTCTATTCTGTTATCCTACATTCCCCAGAATATCATCTTTCCTGTAAAGTTCTCTCCCATCTCTTTCTCAAAATTATGTAAAATTTTTGTTGAGACAAAAAAACTCTGATCTTCTAAAAAATACTTTTTATAACAAAAAAAGTATCACTCAATCATCTGTTATGTGATTAAGTGATACCTTTTCTCCTGATATATCATCTATAATGTTTCTATTTGTTTACATCCATTTGAATACCTTTTGTAAAATAAGCCTCTCCATTCTCTGCAAACAAAGCAAACAATGTACCTGTAAACGTCATGGTATATGTCCCTTCTGTACACAGACCTGCATTCAGCCCGCTTCCCAAAAACATCCAATCCTGTCCTTCTTCTGTTCTATAATAAAATGCATATTTTTCTCTGTCCGTCCTGATCTGGAAAAAGATATGACTGGCATCTTTGGGTAATTCCCGTTCTTCTAAAATCACTCCCATATCATGGATGTGTTTGAAAAATCCAACCTTGCATACTCCATCTTTCTTTCCCACATAGATATCATAGTGATAATCATTATTGTAATATGCTGAAAGACCGGCACGTTCTGCAGTCAGTCCCTCCAGACAGATACTTGCTGTCACTGTAGTCTCAAAATCCGGCTGGCGGAAACTGATCACAGTCGGGGAAGCCCCTGGTTCATTGATTGTCACCCCTGTACCAATCAATTTAAGTGTACCTTTCTGGCAATCCTGTACATAATGCTCTCTTTCAGGGTTTCTTGTAAACATGACATTCTCATCTGTGATTGGTCTGGTAAAATCCAGTTCCATAGAAAAATCCTGCAAATATACCTCTTCTTCTGGAATTGGTCCTTCTTCGATCAACTCCACATGACCACCTTTTCCGATCACAGGCCATCCATCAATCCATTCTACAGGTGCTAAAAATGTCTCTCGTCCCAGATTGTGGAGCAATGCATGGCTGTAATTGCGGATTCCCAGAAAAACAGCCCACCAGTTTCCATTCATATCTTCCACAAGATCTGCATGACCTGTTGCCTGTATCTCATGGCGTTTTCTCTGGGAATGGCATAAAATCGGATTCATGGGACATGGTTCATATGGTCCCCACACGCTCTTAGAACGTGCAACCACCTCATGATGTCCGTATTCTGTACCTCCCTCTGCATTCATCAGATAATACCAGCCATCTTTTTTATATAAATGAGGACCTTCTGCACACTGACCGCCACACCCTGTGCTGAGAAGTTTTTTCTCAGAAAGGACCTCACCTGTATAGGGGTCTATCACAAATCCAACCAGACCACGAATCCCATCTACAAACCCTGTAGAACAATAATAACATGTCCCATCATCATCCCAGAATAAAGAGGGATCAATACCTCCCTGATCGATCCAATGTGGATCTGACCAGCCTTTTTCTAAATCATTGGTATGCACCACAAAGTTACCTTTATCTGTCACATTTGTTGTGATCATAAAGAATGTACCATTGTAATATCGGATCGTCGGTGCATAGATACCGCCAGAATTGCGGCAGCCTTCCAGCATGAGCTGTTCTTTTCTTGTTAAAACATGTCCCAAAAGCTCCCAGTTTACTAAATTTTTGCTGTGATATAAAGGTACGCCCGGAAAGAATTCAAAACTGGAGTTTACCAGATAGAAATCATCTCCTACACGGCAAATACTGGGATCTGGGCTGTATCCCGGAATAATTGGATTTTTGTATTGTGTCATCATACTTCAAGTCTCCTTATATTATGTTTTATGTTTTATGTTTCTTTTATTTTTCCTCTGTCCTCCAGCATATATCATTTTAATAGGTATCTGCCAGAGAGCGTACTTTCAGACGGTTTTCCATATCTTTTGCATCCTTAAAACTTCCATTCCATATTTCTGATTTTTTAACCATAATATCCGTTTGTTCTTCACTTGTTATATGGAAATAATTATCACTGAACCATACATCCGCATCCTCAAAATCTAATTCGACAAATGCAGCAAAACTGTCACTTTTTAGATGAATACAGAATGCATCTTCTGTTTCTGTCACTTCTGTCCTGATCTTTGGTTTAGGAAGCTGTAAATGCTTATAAGGAAGCAGAGTTTCTACACTCTTTCTCACACTTCCATCTCCTAATATTAAAGTTCCTTCCACAAACACCGTCTCATCCCAACTTCCAAGCTGCAATGGCAATTCTTTCATCTCTCTGTATTCTTCCAGATCACACAGATTCAACTCCAAAACTGGTTCAGAAAGCATCGCTGCCATATACCCCTTAACAGAAACTTGATACAGTGTTTCACAATGCATATTTTTGATCTCAATATAGGCATGATAGAGCTGCTCTTTTGCAGTCTCATTTTCTATATATAAGGTAACTTTTTCATCTTTTATGGTCATACTTGCTGCGACTGGCTGAAAAAATCTTGCTGCCATATAGTGGAGTGCTTTCCATCTTCCAAAATAATCAATGCTGGACCAAGATGCCACAGGCCAGTTATCATTTAGCTGCCAATATAAAGCCCCCATACATCTTTCTCTGTTGCGTCTCCAGTGATCTACCCCATACTTCATTGCCATTCCCTGTAAAATCTGACTGCAATAAAGAAGATTTTCAAAACTGGATGGATAGCGGAAGTTCTCAGAAAGATAATACAGGATCTTTCCGTTCGCTGACTTATTTTTCTGATGGCTCTCCATAGTCTTTGAAAAAATATTTCGATCTTCTTCCTGAGTAAATGTTTGGATGGTTTTTATTCCCGGAAAAGACTGAAATTCAAACTCTGAGCAAAATCTGAAATAATAGTTTTCATAGTCTGTAAACGGCTTTTGACCATGCCATACTTCCCAATAATGCACATCTCCATGATTTTCATTGTTTGGATCATCAAAACATCCCCCTGATGACGGTGATGATGACCAGTAAAATGTGTCTGGTGCATATTTTTTAGCTGTCTTTGGCAAAATATACTCAAATAATTTTATATAATCTGCACGCAGATAAGGTGTCTCATTCTTAAAATCATCCCAGTTGCACCAAGCTGTCTCAATTTCATTGTTTCCACACAAAAGCCCAAGGCTTGCATGGTGACGGATCCTCTTTATATTATCTTCTGCTTCTTTTTGACAATTCTTGGCAAATTCCTCTGTCACTTCATATACATTACATGCAAACATCAAATCCTGCCATACAATAAGTCCCTTTTTATCACAGAGATCATAAAAAGTATCGGATGGATAATAGCCGCCTCCCCAAACACGGATACAATTAAAATGGGCTTTTCTTGCTGACTCTAAAAGATATTCCTGACGCTTGGGTGTGATTCTTGAATATACACAATCCTCTGGAATATAATTAGCTCCCATAGCAAATATCTTTACCCCATTCACAGTAAATGCAAACTCACTCCCCCACATATCCTTCTCTCTGCTTACTGTCAATGTGCGCAGTCCTATCGTCTTTTTCTGTGTATCATGCAGACTATCATCCTCGTTTTTTACCTGTATTTCTACATCATAAAGAGACTGTTTTCCATATCCGTTTGGCCACCAAAGTTTTGGATCTGTCACTTCTAAGACTCTCTCATAGGCTATCCCATTCTCTTCTTTCTGTCCCTTTTTCAGACAGATTTCAAAAAACGACTGTTCTTTTCCCCTTTTCTCTGAAACTCCATTTTCCATCTTTCTTTGGGTTTCCTTATATTCTTTGACAGAAACACACACGTTCTGAGTGTTCGAACACTCTTCTGTCAGTATTGCTTTTACTCTTAATATGACATTGCCGTTTTTCTTATGTTCTTGACGGATTTCTGTCTCTGCAATGCGGCATCCTGACCAGCTTTCCAGATAAATGTCCCTAAAAATCCCTGCATCTGGAAGCTGTGGACCCCAATCCCATCCAAACATGGAATGTGCTTTCCGGATAAGCTGCTGTCCCTCCAAAATACCGACTGGCTTATACTGGATCTCTCTGTTTTCACTGTATTGATAATCCTTCATATACTGCAAACTGGAAAAGAAAAGAATCTGTATACTATTCTTTCCTTCTTTTAAGTATTTCTTTACAGGAATTCTCCAGATTCTATGCATATTATTTGTCTCTGCCACCAGAGTTCCGATTCCTCTGTCCAAATCGGGAACCATGCCATTTAGTCCCACCCAAGCAAGCGTATCCAACCCTTCACATACCAACTCTATATGTTCTTGCTGCAAACATTCTTTGGATACCTCAAATTCTCTTTGGAACATATAATTTTTCCAGAAAAGTTCTGTTGTCTGATATTCGTTCATCTGATAAAACGGGTCTTCCAATACATCCGCATCCAACAGCGCTGAAAGCACAGATCCGGGAATCTGTACCGGATAACTTCTGTTTTTTTCATGACTGTTATATTCCTGCATACTCCACATCCCATTTAACATTTGTTTTTCTGCCATTTTTATATAACCCCTTTCCATAAGATTTGAGATCCTTCTTTTTTTCATTATAATGCAAACTTTTTCTTTCTTCCAGACTCTTCTTTCTATTTTTCCTCTGATATGTTTCTTTTATTTTGAGCTTTTCTCCCATTCATGAATCTGCTATACTGAGCTGATAGAAACTACCACGCTCCAATGAAAAGGCAAACAATGCTATATTTAGATAAAGAAAGGATTTTTATGTATTCTGTAACTATTTCAAATTTTGATCTGGAACAGATCGCCCTATCCGGACAATGCTTTCGCATGAACCGTATCCAACAAGCCCCCATATCTGACAGTACCCTATCCGCAGATTTTTCAGATTCTATGCCTGATGATACGATCTGCTATTCCGTTATAAGCACTACACACTATCTTGAAATCAGTCAAAAAGGAAATCTTTTTACCTTTGACTGTCCAAAAGAAGACCTTACATTTTGGTATCACTACTTTGACCTTGAGACGGATTATGGCGCTTTTCTTTCTTCTATTGATCCAAAAGACACTTACCTGATGGAAGCTGGAAAAGCTGGAAATGGCATCCGCATCCTCAGACAGGATCTATGGGAAATGATCCTTACTTTCATCCTGTCACAACAAAAAACCATTCCAAAGATCAAAGAAGGAGTCGAGCTTCTCTCCCAAAAATATGGAACGAAAATGCAGACTCAAACAGGAACAATATATTATACGTTTCCCACACCAGATCAATTGATTTCAGCTACTCAGCAGGAACTTTTAGATTTAAAATTCGGCTATCGTGCTAAATATATAGAACGTATCGCAAAAGATGCCCGTACTGGTCTTCTGGATCTTACATCACTCTGTTCTATGCCATATTCTGACGCCTTTTCCTATCTCATGCAATTTTATGGGATCGGAGAAAAGGTAGCTAACTGTATCTGCCTGTTTGGACTTCACCACATCGATGCCTTTCCTGTGGATACATGGATCCAAAAAATCCTTCTCAGAGAATATTGGGATTCCAAATATAGCTCTCTGCCAAAATCCCGTCTCTTTTCTCAGATCATCCAAGACTCTTTTGGACGCTATAAAGGGTATGCCGGTGTGATGCAACAATATATTTTCTTTTTTGAAAGGCTATACAAATCTTGATTTTATCGCTATAATAACTCAAGAATCTCCCCCACAGAGGTACTCATGCACAAAATATCCTGTGCATCATGATAAAATAAAGGAGGCACTTTCACTATGCATTCTATTTATACAAAAGTAACTGATCAGATGAATTTTTTTGAGGGCAATGATCCTGTCGAACTTGCCAGAGAATACGGAACTCCTCTATATGTATGTAATGAGCGTATTCTGCGAAATCGCTGCAAAAACCTCAAACAGCTTGTGACATATCCGAACTTTGTTGTAGATTACTCTGCAAAAGCCAACAGCAACCTTGCATTCTTACAGATTGTCCGTTCTGAAGGACTGGAAGTAGAT
>CAJMNU010000048.1 GCA_905214855.1 uncultured bacterium
ATTGATGCTCTGTATGAGGCGAGCGAGGCAGGCGTTAAGATTGAGCTGATCATCCGAGGAATCTGTTGTCTGAGAGCTGGTGTATCGGGACTGAGTGAAAATATTCAGGTGCGTTCTATTGTCGGCAATTTCCTAGAACATGCAAGGATTTTCTGGTTTGAAAATGCAGGGGCAGAAGAGATCTACATGGGAAGTGCGGATTGGATGCCACGTAATCTGGATAAACGTGTAGAAATCCTGTTCCCAGTAGAAAATCCGGAACTCAAGAAAGAGGTAAAACATATTCTTGAAGTGCAGCTTGCAGACAATATGAAAGCTCATATACTGATGCCGGATGGAAGCTATGAAAAACCTGACAGAAGAGGAAAGACACCGGTTTGTGCGCAGGATACATTCTGCAAAGAGGCAGTGGAACGGGTAAAGAAGCTGCGTGAGGCAGAGGGAAATACAAGAGTTTTTATTCCATCAGAGAGTGTACAGTAAAAAAAGAAATCTCCTGTTGAGAGCTAAGAGAAAGATTTAAGAGAAATGTAATGTAAAAATACCTTTTTTGTGGTAAGATGATTGTAGTGAAACCACAAGGGAGGTATTTTTTTATGTCTCAAATTGGAATTTTGGTAGTTGATGATGAGAAAGAGATTGCAGATCTGATTGAAATTTATCTGGTGAGTGATGGATATAAAGTGTATAAGGCAAGCAATGCATTAGATGGGCTGGAGATTTTGGAAAAAGAAGAGATCCATATGGTATTATTGGATATTATGATGCCTGGAATGGATGGACTGGAGATGTGCAGAAAGATCAGGGAGACGAACAATATCCCGATCATCATGCTGAGTGCCAGATCTACAGATCTGGATAAGATCCTAGGACTGGGAACAGGGGCAGATGATTATGTGGTAAAACCATTTAATCCACTGGAACTGACAGCAAGAGTAAAATCACAGCTTCGTCGTTATACGCAGTTGAATCCGAACAATGCTAAGGCGCTTCAGGACAAGAATGAGATTTCTATAAGGGGATTGGTGATCAATAAGGACAATCATAAAGTAGTTGTTTATGGGGAAGAAATCAAGCTGACCCCGATCGAGTTTGATATTTTATATCTGCTCGCTTCGAATCCGGGGCGGGTATTCAGTACGGATGAGATCTTTGAGAAAGTTTGGAATGAGAAAGTGTACGAAGCCAACAATACGGTTATGGTACATATCCGAAGGCTGCGTGGCAAGATGAAAGAAGACAGCCGTCAGAATAAGATCATTACAACTGTCTGGGGGGTAGGTTACAAAATTGAAAAATGATATGAGCAGACGTTTCCATACCAGAGTGGTCAGCAGTATCCTTTACAGTGCCGTGATCACCTGTCTGATCGAGGTTTTTCTGATTACGAATATCAGTATGATCACACAATATATGGAAAAGACGAATTATAGTACATCTGCAGTGTATGGAATTTTAAGTTCTCCGATGTTTATGACAATGGCATATGTTTTGTTGGGAATCGGGATTTTTTCTATATCCTTTTTGATGATGCACAAGAGTTTTCTGGATTATATCAGCAGGATCTCTGCTGCGATGCAGAATATTTCAGAAGGTGATTTTAATACTGTATTAGAAGTGCGTGGGGATGATGAGTTTTCCACAATGGCAGATAATTTGAATCAGATGGCACAGGATCTGAAGGAGTTGATGGAAAAAGAGAGGGAGGCGGAGAGAACGAAGAATGAGCTGATCACCAATGTAGCTCACGATCTGAGAACTCCTTTGACTTCTATTATTGGTTATCTGGAACTTCTTTCACAAAAACCGGATCTTCCTCAGGAAATACGCTGTAAGTACATTGACATCGCCTTTAACAAAGCACGCAGACTGGAAAAGCTGATCGAGGATCTGTTTGGTTTTACCAAGCTGAATTATGGAAAGATTTCTATGAATGTCACTCAGGTAGATATCGTAAAATTACTGGAGCAGCTGCTGGAGGAATTTTATCCAAGTTTTTCTGAAAAAAATCTGTACTATGAGTTGGACACGAATGTACAGTCACAAAAGATCATGGCAGATGCAGATCTGATAGCAAGATTGTTTGATAATTTGATCAACAATGCGATCAAATATGGTGCGGAAGGGAAAAAGATCATTGTAAAGATCCGGACAGACGATGAGACTGTTTCAATCTCCGTTGTCAACTATGGATATGTGATCCCAGAGGAGGAACTTCCGCTGTTGTTTAACAAATTTTACCGTGTAGAGCAGTCCAGATCTACCCATACAGGAGGAACTGGTCTGGGGCTTGCAATTGCCAAGAACATTGTAGATATGCATGGAGGCACTATTGATGTGAAGAGTGATCTGGATGGAACAGTCTTTACTGTTCGTCTTCAGGTACATTTCGATGTCAATAAAGAAAACTTTGGAAAGATTGGGTGAAAAGCATGGAAAAGGCTAAAGGGCGGAAGACGGTAAGCGTTCTTCTGCTTTTCGTTTTTATAAGTATATGCTTTATGGCAGGAAACAGTTATGCAGGGACAAAACATGAAGATCCTTTAAAAGATACTGTGACCATGGAAGTAATATATGGATATCAAAATAAGGCAAAAGGAAACAGATATATTCCTCTTCAGATTTTATGTAGCAATTCAGGGGAGGCGATAGAAGGGACACTTTCTATCAGGTCAATGGAGGCAAATTCACAGATCTATCAGTACCAATATCCAATCTCACTGCCAGCTGGAAGTACCACCAGTAAAGTCGTGAATATTCCTCTGGCATCGAAAAGGGATCAGCTATATCTGGAGCTTACAGATGAGAATGGAAGAAGAGTGACTCAAAAAAGAGTCAAAATGGACACAGATAAAGACTATGCGGAGCTGTTTATTGGTATTTTGAGCGATCAGCCTGAACATGTATCCTATTTTGACAATGTAGGGATTTACTATAGCCTTCTTCGCACACGGGCAATTCCTATGACGACAGAAGAGTTCCCAGACAGTATGCTGCAGTTGGATCTTTTGGATGTACTTTTGATCACAGATTACGATGTAGACAGGCTTTCCATTGATCAGCAGAATGCATTGATCGAGTGGGTCAATCATGGTGGTATTCTTCTTTTGGGAAGTGGAAAAAGTGCGGATAAGACATTAAAGATCTTAGATCAGGATTATATGGGAGCTGTCTGGACAAATGCTCAGATGCGGGAAGTGACATTTGGAACAGAATATGACAAATTGTATCCGGGAGATGGAAAACAGACACTTGCCTGTGTGGATATTGATTTGAAAAATGGAGCGGTTCTGCTTTCCAGTGATGATTTTCCACTTCTTACTATGATCCATCAAGAACAGGGAAAAATCGTCACTGCGGCATTTGATTTTGTGGATGTTGAGGAATTTGCCAGAGAACAGCCATCTCTTTTGGAAAAAATGTTTGCCGGTATTTATGGAGAAGATGGATTGACAGAGCTGGCGAATGATATGGTTGGCGGTATCTCTTCGGATTACTGGAATGTTCAGAGTATGGTTCAGTCAGGGAATACCAATAATCTGCCAAAAGTAGAATTGTATACGGTTGTCATGGCGTTGTATGTTCTGTTGGTAGGACCGGTGTTATATCTGTTTTTAAAGAAAAGAGAGATGACATTATACTATCGCGTGTCTGTTTTTCTGTCAGCTTTGTGTTTTACGGGTCTGGTTTATATGATGGGCGGATCTACAAGAATCTATTCTGCATTTTTCAGTTATGCAACGATCCATGAGGCATCCAAAGAGCTGGCATCTGATACGACTTATATCAATGTAAGAGTGCCATATAACAAATCGTATGATGTACAGCTTAGTTCAGATTATACCTTACTTCCTCTGACAAGAGACAGTTCCTATTATTCAGGAGAGAATATACCAAAGTTTACAGGGACGGAAATACCTCAGGTAAATATTTTATATGAAGAAGATAAAACAACGGTTTCAGTGGAAGATGCAGTTGCCTTTACTCCGACATACTTTAAAATGGAACAAAGTATGGCGAATGATGGGGCTTATCTGGAAGGAGAGGTGACGCTGTTTGATGGAAGAGTCTACGGATATGTGACGAACCGATATCCGTTTGAGGTAAAAAATGCTGCAATTTTGATGTATGGAAAGGTAGTTCAGTTGGGAGATATGCAGCCGAATGAGACAAGAGAGCTTTCAGGTGAACAGGCGATTTCATATCCTGTATTTAATTCTTATGTAGTGGCACAGTTCTTGTCTGGGTATGATAAGTACCAGAAAGCAGATATTGAAGATCCAGAATATCTTGCAGCTTTGGAACGATCCAATATGATTTCGTACTATATGCAGAAGAATTTTAATCATTATACTTCAGAGGCAGCAGCAGTGGCATTTTATGAGGAGGAAGGAACACCACCATTTCTTGCCCAACAAAATTATGAATGTTTTGGAAGGACAATGCTGGTTTCTGCTTTGCATTCAGGAGAAAAATATAGCGGTTATATATATCGTTCTGCCCTTGCAAAGTCACCTAAGATCACATCGGGCAGTTTTTATGAGGAAGGAAATGTGATGTATGGACCAGATCCACTAATCTTGGAATATTATCTTGGAAATGATCTGTCGGTAGAAGAAGTGATCTTAGAGCCATTGTCTGATATTTTCCAGAATAATGAGAAGTACTATTATCTGACATTGTTTGACGGAGGTTTGTATTTTTATAATTATAATACAGGAAGCTATGATTTAGTGGAGGAGGGAAAGGAACGTTTTGACAGAGAAGAACTAGAGCCCTATCTCTCACCAGAAAATACACTGACGATAAAATATGTACAGAAAACGCAGGAAGAAGAGACAGGATGGGATGTCATTTTGCCTATGGTATATGTGATAGGAAGGGGAAAATAATGCTGAAGATCAAAGACTTACATAAAAGTTATGGAAAATTTCATGCATTGGATGGTTTGGATCTCTCAATTGAACGTGGCGAATTGTTTGGTTTTGTTGGTTCTAATGGAGCGGGAAAAACGACAACGATCAAGATCATCACAGGACTTTTGCAGGCAGACAGCGGTATGGTTATGGTAGACGGGGTAGATGCATTCCGTAATAGAAAGGAACTAAAATCAAAGATAGGATATGTACCGGATTTTTTTGGTGTGTATGACAATCTGAAAGTTTCAGAGTATATGGAGTTTTTTGCCTCCTGCTGTGGTCTGGAAGGCTTGAAGGCAAGACAGCGCTGTATGACTTTGCTGGAGCAGGTCGGACTGGAGGAAAAAGTAGATTTTTATGTAGATAGTCTGTCGAGAGGAATGCAGCAGAGACTTTGTATGGCGCGGGCTTTGATACAGGATCCTGCATTGCTGGTGCTGGATGAACCATCTTCTGGTCTGGATCCTAAGAGCAGACTGGAGATGAGAGAAATTCTGAAAGATTTGAGAGAACAGGGAAAAACCATTCTGATCAGTTCCCATATTCTTTCAGAACTTTCAGAGATCTGTACCGATATTGGGATCATCGATCAGGGAAAGATGGCGGTGAAGGGTTCTATTGAAGATATTTTATCCAGAGTCAATGCTTCCAATCCACTTCTTATCACAGTGTTAGGTGAAGTGGAGAAGACGATGACTATTTTGAGGAGTCATCCTTATGTACAGACCATCTCAATTAAAGGAAAAGAGATCGTAGTCCGTTTTTCGGGAGAAAAGAGAGATGAGGCAATGTTATTACAGCGCCTTATAGATGCAGACATCCCTGTAAGTGGGTTTATGAGGGAGAGAGGCAGTTTGGAGTCCATTTTTGTTCAGTTTATGGATCAGGGGAAAGGAGAAGGGCAGCTATGAAATGGAATCCTATTTTTCAAAAGGAGACAAAAGCATCTGCAAGAAGTTTTCGTGTTCCCCTGCTGATCACAGTATTTAACAGTATTTTATCTATTGCGGCATTATTTAATATGTATTCTGTGATGGAACAGGTGAAGATGACAGCAGAAGTGCGATATTCCAGTTTTTTGGAACTCTATATCTTTGTGGCATCCATTGAGTTTATTTTGATCATTTTTTTAATGCCATCCATTACAGCTGGGAGTATCAGCGGGGAGAGGGAACGACGTACACTGGATCTGATGCTGACTACAAATATGAGTACAGAGCAGATCATAATGGGTAAGATGATGGCGTCACTTCAGACAGTATTGCTGCTTTTGGTCTCAAGTCTTCCTGTGCTTGCACTTGTTTTTGTCTATGGAGGAGTGGATGGAAAAGATTTGATCCTTCTTCTTGGATATTTTGCTGTGACAGCATTGTTTATAGGAAGTATGGGACTATGTTTTTCAGCACTTTTTGGAAAGACGATGCTTTCATCTGTGGTGACATATGCGGCAACTTTGATCTTGGTGGCAGGGACATATGCATTTAATCGGTTCTTTTATTCCATGACGCAGTTTGGACAAAGCAGTTATGGAATGATTCAGGATACAGCACCAAAGGCAGGAGCAGGCTGTTATTTGCTTCTTCTTAATCCAGCCGTGACATTTTATGTTCTTATTAACAAGCAGGCAGGCAGCAATCAGGTGATGGAACAGTTTGAACGGCATTTTGGAGTGCTTCAGGCAGAGTGGATCGGGCAGCATTGGGTTGGGATTAGTGTGATCTTGCAGATTGTTCTTTCTATCCTTTTTTTGAAATTGGCAGCATATGCAATTGAGCCAGTTAAACAAAAAAGGCAAAGAGAATCATAGAATCCTAGAATATATAGAAAATATGTGAAATATGTGAAAAATAAAGAAAAAGGAGTATGGATTATGGGAATTATTAAAGCAACCATGAAAGCAGTGGGAAAATCGTTATCAGATCAGTGGCTGGAAGTGATCGAGCCGGATGACATGGGGGATAGTACAGTTTTTACAAGTGGAGTGAAAGTAAGAAAAGGACAGAATGTAAAGGGGAGCAGTAATACGGTTTCTAATGGTTCTGTGATCCATGTATATCCCAATCAGTTTATGATGATCGTGGATGGCGGAAAGGTGATCGACTATACGGCAGAAGAGGGATATTTTGTAGTACAGAATTCCGCTCTTCCATCCCTGTTCAATGGTGAATTTGGGGAAGCACTTGCTGAGACATTTGAGAGATTGAAATATGGTGGTTCTACCCCAACTGTTCAAAAGGTGTATTATGTAAATTTACAGGAAATTAAGGGGATTAAGTTTGGTACTCCGACTCCGGTAAATTATTTTGATAATTTTTACAATGCAGAACTGTTTTTAAGGGCACATGGAACATATTCTATCCGAGTGACAGACCCATTAAAGTTTTATTCTGAGGTAGTCCCAAAGAATGCAGACCGTGTAGAGATCGACAGGATCAATGAACAGTACCGCAATGAGTTCCTTGAAGCGCTTCAGGCATCCATCAATCAGATGTCAGCGGATGGAACTAGAATCTCTTTTGTCACATCGAAAAGCAGAGAATTAGGCAAATATATGTCAGATGTTCTGGATGAAGAATGGCGGCAGGGACGAGGTATGGAAATTGAGGCAGTGGGAATTGCAAGCCTTTCATATGATGAGGAATCTCAGGAACTGATCAAGATGAGAAATAAGGGAGCGATGCTTGGAGATCCTATGGTTCGGGAAGGATATATGCAAGGAGCGATGGCTCGTGGTCTGGAAGCAGCCGGATCTAATGCAAAAGGAGCGATGAATGGCTATATGGGTATGGGATTTGGTATGCAGATGGGCGGAAATATGATGGGCAATGCGTCAGCGGTCAATTTGCAGCAGATGCAAATGCAGATGAATCAGGCGCAGGATCATCCTATGCAGAACCCTCAGCCGGTTTCTGATCAAAAAGAAAGTTGGGTATGTACTTGTGGAACTGTGAATACAGGAAAATTCTGTTCAGAATGCGGCAGTCCAAAGCCATCTTCTAATGGACCATGGACGTGCTCCTGCGGAACAGTAAACACGGGAAAATTCTGTTCAGAGTGTGGAAAACCAAGGCATTAACTCTATTAAGAAAGAACAGGTACAGATGAGGGAAGAGAGGGGAAATGCGATGGTTATTACATACAAATGTCCCAATTGTGGTGGTGGGCTTCAGTTTGATCCTTCCACACAGAAATACAAATGTGAGTTCTGTTTTTCTTTATTTACTCAGAAAGAATTGGAAGAACTTCAAAAAGAAGATGAGACAGAGAAGTTAGACCATGAAGAGCTGGATCAGACTGTGGATACTACAGTCAGGATGGACGATATAAATCAGTCAGATAAAGTGGAGGAAGAAGCAGAAGAGAGACAGACAGAAACAGTCCTGTATGAGTGTCCAAGTTGTGGTGCTCAGATCGTTACAGATGAGACGACAGCAGCTACATTTTGCTATTATTGCCATAATCCAGTAGTTTTATCAGGGCGTGTAAGCGGCAATTTCCGTCCGGATCTGGTCGTACCTTTTGAGATCGATCGGAAAAAAGCTGAGACAATATTTACAGAATGGATTCAAAAGAAACGTTTTGTGCCCGATGATTTCTTTTCTAAAAAACAGATTGAAACTTTTTCAGGAATTTATTTTCCGTTTTGGCTTTATGATTGTAAGGTAAATGGAAGAATGAGTGCGGAAGGAGTACGGATACGGGTTTGGCGCAGCGGTGATAGAGAATATACGGAAACAAAACGTTATGATGTGTCACGTTCTGGAAAGATGGAGATCAAACATGTGGCGAAAAATGCTCTAAAAAAAGCAGACAAGGATCTTGTAGAAGGCATTCTTCCATTTGATCTGGAACATGCTAAAACATTTTCAACCGGATTTTTGACTGGATTTGGAGCAGAAAAAAGAGATATGGGGCAGAGCGATTTCAAAGAGATGCTCCAGAATGAGATCTGTGAGTATGCACAGGCAGATATGAAAGCACAGGCATCTGCAGGATATAACCGTGTAAGAGTGTTGGATCAGTCTATGGAGATTGAGGATGAACATTGGAGTTATGTCCTTCTTCCTGTGTGGCTGATGACATATCAGGACAAGAAAAAAGACCGAGTATATTTTTTTGCACTGAATGGACAGAGTGGAAAGGTATGTGGGGAGCTCCCTGTAGATTATAAAAAAATCGCAGTGATGTTTTTTTCGATCTTTTTGCCGCTTTTGATCCTGTTTTTGATAGGGGGATACCTGATATGATAAAAGAAAAGCAAAAGAGAAAGACGATCCCAGTGTTCTTTAAAGCATGGTTTTGTACCTATCTGATAATGTATATCTGTATTTCCTTTTGTTTTGGCGTGTCTGCTGCACAGGGAGAACAGCGTTTGTTTGATGGAGCAGAGTTGTTCACGGAAAGTGAGAAAAGTGGACTGGAGAGTGAGCTGGAACACGCAATAGAAGAAACAGGTATGGATTTTGTTGTGGTAACAACAGAAGATGCACAGGGAAAGAGTGCAGAACGGTATGGAGAGGATTTCTATATTGATGGAAATTTTGGGACAGATGAAGAATATAGTGGTATGCTGTTTCTGATCGATATGGATAACCGTGAAATTTTCTTTACTCCTGTGGGAAAAATGAATTATTATATTACCGACAGCAGGATGAGAGACCATATTTTGGACGATGCCTTTGAATTGGTTGCAGAGGAAGATTATGCAGGAGCAGCTATGCTGGCGGTGGAAGATACCAAAGACTATGTGCGAAGTGGGATCGACTATTCGGTTTATCCTGAGATGGATCCAGATTATGGGAAGAAAAAGGTGACTCCAATGGAAGCAGGTGTGGCATTTGCTGTTTCGGCATTGCTGGCATTTCTTCCATGTGCAGCAGTTGTAAGGGAGTACACAAAAGATAAAAACAGGGATGACGCCGCTGGATTCCAGAATAGATACCGTTCAGAGAGCCATTTTGTGATGCAAAATTCCAGAGATTATTTTTTGGGACAGAATGTAACTTCTGTCAGAATTGAAAGACAATCTTCCTCTGGTTCTGGAAAATCTTCCGGAGGCGGCTATAAGGGCAGTAATTCTCACAGCAGCTCCGGAAGAAGTTTTAATGGAGGAAGTCGAAAGTTTTGATTTTGTCAGTTTGAGAGATTTATTTGATGTGTCGCCCCCTGTTTTGTCTGGGTGAAGTGTCAAGTGAAGAGTGTAAAAATAAAATGGATCAGCATACAGAGTGCAGTTCCAATACAGGTAGGCAGCAAAAAGGCGGCAGCAGTCCACTTGATGCTGCCTGTTTCTTTTTTTATTGTCAGGCAAGTGGTGGCACAGGGCCAATGGAACAGACAAAAAATAGCCATACACAGTATTGTTTCCAAAGACCAGCCTTGAGCGTGAAAGATAGAGAACATTTCATGGGCAGAAGTAAATTCGGAGAGTCTGCCGCTTTGGAGATATGCCATTAGGATGATGGGAAGTACAATTTCATTGGCGGGGAAACCAAGAAGGAAACCGGCAAGGATAGTACCATCCAGTCCCATGAGGTGTGCCAGCGGATCTAAAAATCCAGTAAAGATGGAGAGAAGGCTTCTGCCTGCTATTTCAATGTTAGCAGCGATCCATATGAGAATTCCGGCAGGAGCTGCTGCGATCAAGGCGCGTCCGAGGACAAACAGTGTGCGGTCAAGAAGAGAATGCACAAGAATTTTACCAATCCTTGGTTTTCGGTATGGAGGCAGTTCCAGAACAAAAGAGGAAGGAATACCTTTTAATATTGTTTTAGACAGAAAAAAGGAAGTAAGAAGCGTCA
>CAJMNU010000049.1 GCA_905214855.1 uncultured bacterium
TACAACGATTGATGAGTGGCATACTGTGCTGACAGCGTTTAAAGAGAAGAAAGGCGCTGAGGCTGCATTATGCTTTGACTGGGCAAACTTCAAAGATAAGAACCAGATTATATTTGCATATGATACTTCTTATACCTATTATGTAGGTGAAGATGGAAAAGTTCACTATGGACCAATGGAAGACAATTTCAAAGACTATCTGACAACAATGCATCAGTGGTATCAGGAAGGTCTTCTTGATAAAGATATGGCAAGTTTGAATGGAGATCAGGTTATCTCTAAGATGACAACGGATAAAGCAGGTGCTTCTGTTGGTTGGGCAGCATCCCGTATGCAGGTGTGTATGACAACAGCCCAGAAGAGTAACCCAAATTATACATTAGCAGCAACACCATTCCCGTCTCTGGAAAAGGGAAAAGCACCTAAGATGGGATTTATTGAGAATGCATTCCCAGATGTATCAGCAGCGATCACAACAAAATGTAAAGATGTTGAGAGAGCAGCAAGATTGTTAGACTATGCTTATGGTGAAGCAGGACACAATCTGTACAACTTTGGTGTAGAGGGCGTTTCCTATGAGATGAAGGATGGCATTCCGACTTACACAGATATCGTTCTGAACAATCCGGATGGATGGCCACTGGCGCAGTCTATGGCTAAACACATCCGTGGAAACTACAATGGTCCGTTCGTACAGGATGGAAACTATATTGAGCAGTACTTACAGCTTCCTACAGTAAAAGAGTGTCCAACAACATGGGTGGTTGATACAGCTAGTGATCATATACTTCCAAACGTAACACCTCTTCAGGAAGAGTCTAAAGAGCTTGCTACTTTGAATAACGAGATCACAACATATGTTGATGAGATGGTTCTGAAATTCATCTTCGGTACAGAGAGCTTAGATAATTGGGATACTTTTGTAAATACCATTAAGAATATGAATGTTGAGCGTGCTCTGGAAATTTATAACGGTGCATTAGATCGTTATAACGCAAGATAAATAGTCCCTGTAAACTGTTAGCCGGGTGCCACATGCGTTGCTGGTTCCCGGCTTTTAAAAAAGAACAGAAAGGAACAATGGGTATGGAAGGTAATTCATTTAAAGTTAGGGTGAGAAAAGATTTTCAGAGAAACTGGTCTTTGTATGTTTTGGCAATCCCGGTATTGATTTTTTATGCAGTATTTATGTATAAGCCAATGTACGGTGCGATCATTGCATTTAAGGACTTTATCCCGGCGAAAGGTTTTTGGGGCAGTGAGTGGGTTGGATTATATAACTTTGAAAGATTCTTCAAAAGTACATACTTTGTACGTTTGATGAGAAATACATTGTTACTGAGTATCTATAGTATTATTTTTGGTTTCCCGGCTCCGATCATTTTGGCTTTGCTGTTAAATGAAGTAAAGAACAAAAAGTTCAAGAGCATTACACAGACAATCACATATTTACCACACTTTATTTCTTTGGTTGTTGCCTGTGGTATGATTAAAGACTTCTGTCTGAGTACAGGTATTTTTAATGATATTATTGCTATCTTTGGCGGTGAGCGTTCTCCTCTTTTGCAGGATCCAAAGTATTTTAGAACGATCTATACAGCATCCAGTATATGGCAGGAAGTTGGTTGGGGTTCTATCATTTATCTGTCCGCATTGTCTGGTGTAGACAGCCAGCTGTATGAGGCTGCTTCTATTGATGGTGCAGGTAAATGGAAACAGCTTCTTCATGTTACATTGCCATCCATTCTTCCAACAATTATCATTATGTTGATCTTGAGAATGGGTTCTCTGATGAGTATGGGATACGAGAAAACAATTCTTTTATACAATCCGGCTACTTATGAAACATCCGATATCATCTCCTCCTATGTATACCGTGTAGGTTTGCAGGAACAGGATTGGAGCTATTCTACGGCGATCGGTCTGTTTAACTCTGTAATCAACTGTCTCCTTTTGGTAGTAACCAATAAGATCAGTAAGAAGTGTACAGAAACCAGCTTGTGGTAAGGAGGTAGGCAAGTATGAAGGGAAGTATGAAAGTAAAAACGTCAACAGGAGAGAAAGTCTTTCAGGTATTTAACTATATCATCCTGACTATTATTGCAATCATCTGTTTGTATCCTATGTGGTATGTTGCAGTAGCTTCTTTCAGTGATAGCAACCGTTTGATGTCTCACACTGGTCCATTGTTAAAGCCTCTTGGTTTTACTGTGGATGCATATATAAAAGTATTTGAAAACCCAATGATCTTAAAGGGTTATGGAAACACATTGTTTATCTTGATCGTTGGTGTATTCTTAGATTTGATCATGACTTCTTTGGGTGCGTATTTCCTTTCCAGAAAGGGAGTTATGTTCAAGAAGCCGATCATGATGCTGATCATGTTCACAATGTTCTTTAGTGGTGGTATGATTCCTTTCTACATGACATTGAAAGATGTACATTTGCTGAACAGCAGATGGGGTCTTATCATCCCATTCCTGATCAGTACATATAATATGATCATTTTGAGAACATCTTTTGAATCCATTCCTGTCAGTTTGACAGAGGCGGCTCAGATCGATGGAGCAGGGCATTTTACCGTTCTGTTTAAGATTGTCCTTCCATTGTCTAAATCTATTTTGGCAGTTATGGTATTGTACTACGGTGTTGGTATCTGGAACGCATGGTTCTGGGGTTCTACTATCCTGAGAGATAGAGAGTTGTATCCATTGCAGGTTATTCTGCGTGAGATCTTGATTTCTAATGATATTCAGGCTATGGGTGGCGGCGGAGACGCTGAGGCAATTGCTATGAGTATCAAGTATGCTACGATCATGGTAGCAACTGTTCCGATTCTGTTTGTATATCCATTCTTGCAGAAATATTTTGCAACTGGTGTTATGGTAGGTGCAGTAAAAGAATAATCTATGTTTATATTCTTGGGGGAAGAGTATATAAGAGGGAAATATAAATAAAAAGGCGTCTGTAAAGCAGAGTTATCTTTTCGTTCAAATAAAGATTTTTGAGTGTAGATCAAGTTTGAACAGGGGGTGGTTTTGGTTAACAGCCGCCTTTTTACTGTAGTAAATTTGTATAGAAAAAGTCCAATTTGTATCAATAGAATAAAAAAATGATTTATAAAAAATAGAATAAAAAATAAAATTGACAAATTATAGAAAACATTGATAAAAGTGTAAATGATATTGCCTTTTTTTACAGGTTGCCTATGATGAAGGTGCTAAGATAAATACAGACTAGAATGTTGAGTATGGAGGGAAGTATGAAACTGGAATCTTATTATGAAAATTTAGATGTACTTCATGTAGGATGTGAAAACAACAGATGTTATTATGTTCCACAGGGGACAAAGGGTGAGGAGAGAAAAATCCTTCTCTCTGGAAATGATTGGAAATTTCAATATTATCTTTGTCCACAGGATGTGCCAGATTCATTTGGGGAGTCTGATTTTGTGGGAGATCAGGAAAAGGAGATAGCTGTACCTTCTTGTATCCAGATGTTGGGATATGACCAGATACAATATACAAATGTAGATTTTCCATTTCCGTATGACCCGCCTTATGTACCAGGGATGAATCCTTGTGGTGCATACAGAAAAACCTTTTATTTGGATGAAATGTCTGTTAAGGGGAAACAGTATCTGTATTTTGAAGGAGTGGACTCTTGTTTTTATGTGTGGCTGAACGGAAATTTTGTTGGCTATAGTCAGGTATCCCACAGTTCCAGTGAATTTGATGTGACCCAATGGGTTTGTGTTGGGGAAAACAGGCTGCATGTATTGGTTTTAAAATGGTGTGATGGAAGTTATCTGGAAGATCAGGATAAATTCCGTTTTACTGGGATTTTCCGTGATGTCAGTCTTTTGATCCGTCCAGAAGATCATGTGCATGATTTTCGTGTGACAACACCAATCTGCTGGGAAGAAAATAAGGCAAAGGTTTGTGTTACACTGGAAGAGATATGTGGTACACCAAATGTGTATGTGGTGCTTATGGATAAGGAGCAGGTGCTGGGAAAAACAGAGGTCAAAGATGGATATGCAGAGTTTGAGGTGAAAGAGCCAAAACTTTGGAATGCAGAAGAACCCTATCTTTATACCTTATCTTTGGAAACAGAAGAAGAAAAGATTGTACAAAAAGTAGGAATCCGTGAGATCACGATTGAAAATGCAGTACTTTTAGTCAATAGAGTGCCAGTGAAATTAAAAGGCGTGAACAGACATGACAGTAATCCATATACAGGAATGACAGTGACACTTGATGATATGTTAAAAGATCTGACTCTGATGAAGCAACATAATATCAATGCAATCCGTACAAGCCATTATCCAAATGCACCTGTATTTATGGAGCTTTGTAATGAGATGGGATTTTATGTGATGGATGAGGCAGATGTAGAGAGCCATGGAGTAGTACATTATTATGGTGGTGGTTATAACCTGACATATGGAATGCAGATTTGATAAGGCAATCTTAGATCGTGTTCAAAGGGCTGTGATCCGTGATAAAAATCAGCCATGTGTCTTTATGTGGTCTCTTGGAAATGAATCAGGATATGGTCCATCTTTTGAAGAGGCAGGACGCTGGGTGAGAGACTATGAACCGACAAGACCACGCCATTATGAGCGTGCATGGGCAGAGACAGGCGGTCATAAAAATGATCAATCCATGTTGGATGTAGAGAGCCGTATGTATCCAGAATTAGAATGGCTGGATGATTTTTTGGAAAATCACAAGGAAAAACCGTTGGTACTCTGTGAATTCCTTCATGCAATGGGAAATGGTCCGGGAAGTGTGAAAGATTATACAGACCGTTTATATAAATATGATAATTATGCAGGTGGCTTTGTGTGGGAATGGTGTGATCATGCTGTCTGTGACGGATACACAGAAGATGGAACTCCTAAGTTTTTATATGGTGGTGATCATGGGGAATGGCCTCATGACGGCAATTTCTGTGTAGATGGATTGATCTCTCCAGATCGCAAGCCTCATCCGGGACTTTTGGAATATAAAAATGGTTGTCGTCCGATCATGGCAGAGATGGTCGATGTGACTGAGGGAGTCCTTCGACTGTATAATCGTATGGATTTTGTGAATATCAAAGATAGGGCAGAGGTTTTCTTTGAAATACATAGGAACGGTGTAAAGATAACGGACGGAATTTTGCAGGAAACCGATATTCCAGCTCATGGATCTGGGGAAATCCATATTGCTGGTTGGGATGCAAAGACAATGACAGGAGAGAATACCTGGCTGAAATTGACATATAAACTCAAGAGAGAAGAAGGGGTACTTCCAGTTGGACATGAGTTGGGATTTGATCAGATTGCTTTGGGAGAAGAAGTGTTTGCAATCTCTGAGACAGCAAAAACTGAACAGTTGAGTATATGTGAGACGGAGAAAGAAATCTGTGTAACAGCGCAAAATATGACATTTGTATTTTCTAAACTGACATGTCTCTTCCTCTCCATAAAGAAAGCAGAAAAGGAAATGCTTGCAGCACCAGCGGCATTTCAGGTCTTCCGTGCACCTACAGATAATGACAGAAAGATAAGAGAAGAGTGGGAAGCAGCAGGATATAACCGTTTGACAGCTAAGATATATGAGACTTCTGTTCGTGAAGAAGAGGGACGAGCTGTGATCGAATGCAGTCTTTCTTTGGGAAGTCCAATTGTGCAGCCTCCTCTTAGAATAAAAGAGGTTTGGGTAATTGGTGGAAATGGTGAGATGACTGTGACAGTGAATGCGGTGAAAGAAGAGGTATTCCCAGCGCTTCCACGTTTTGGACTGGTGTTCCCGCTTGCAATGGATGCTAGTGTGCCAGTTTCTTATTATGGATATGGACCAAATGAGAGTTATATAGATAAACATGAAGCATCTTGGGTAGACCAATTTGAGACGATTGCAAAAGAAATGCATGAAGATTATGTGAAACCACAGGAAAATGGAGCACGTCATCACTGCTTTAGAATGCAGGTTGGGGAATTTGCAGCAGAAAGCAGTATGCCATTTGATTTTTCTGTTTCAGAATATAGTGTAGAAGAATTGACGAATAAAGCACATCGATTTGAATTGGAAAAATCAGGAATGTTATATGTATTTACAGATTATAAAAACAGTGGTGTGGGAAGTGCTTCCTGTGGACCGAAATTGCCGAAGCAGTATCAGATTTCGGAGAACGAGATCCATTGGGTGATGAAATACCATATTTTATAGGAGGTATCATTATGGGTGAAAGAGTTTGGCTGTTGCCGGAGGAAGGAAGATTTTATAAGGCAAATCTGCATTGCCATACGGTACTTTCAGATGGACATTTGACACCAGAAGAAGTGAAAAAGGCATATCAGGATCAGGGATATTCCATTGTGGCGTATACAGATCACCGCCATTATGGATGGCATCCGGAATTAATGGATTCATCTTTTATTCCATTAGCGGCATATGAAGTGGATATTAATGAATTCTATAAGATTCCGGGAGACTTTTCCAGAATAAAAACATATCATATCAATTTATATGATACAAATCCTTGGAAACAGCGTGAAGAAGAGAAAAAATCTCTTTTGCCAGAGCGTCGTTATACAGATATCAATTATATCAATGAATATCTGGTAGAGAGAAGACTGGACGGTTTTTTTGCCTGCTATAACCATCCATATTGGTCTTTGCAGAATTTTGATGATTATAAAAATCTGAGAGAAGTTTGGGGAATGGAAATTTATAATTATGGTTGTGAACATGATGGACTTTATGGATATAATCCTCAAAGCTATGATGAGATGTTGAGAGAGGGAAACAGACTGTATTGTGTGGCAACAGACGACAATCATAATTCTTACCCATTCGGTGATCCGCTGTGTGATTCATTTGGTGGATTTACAATGATCAAAGCAAAAGAACTGACTTATGAGGCAGTGGTCGATGCGTTATTGAATGGTGATTTTTATGCGTCCATGGGACCTGAGATCAAGGCATTGTATATCGAAGATGGGAAATTAGTGGTAAAGACCAGTCCGGTAGAGAAGATTTTCGTGGTCACGGAGGGAAGAAATTGCCATAAAAAATTGGCAAAATCAGGTGAAACGATCACAGAAGCTGTATTTGAGCTAAAGGGAAATGAAGGCTATATCCGTGTGGATATAAGAGATGAGAAAGGTCTTCATGCCAATTCTAACGCATATTTTTTGAGCAGTATGACCCCTGTGAGAAAATCATATCTGGTGGAAGGGCGTAAGGAGGAAAAATGAGAGTTCAACTAGAAAATATGGCAATTGAGCTGAATGAACGTACATTAGGGATTCAGATAGAGGCAGATGGGATTCTCTGGAAAACTTCAAAAGACTGGATTCCGGTTGTAAAATTGAAAGATGGAGAAGTTCCATTTACAAATTGGAAGAAGATACAGCATATCGAATTTACGTCTGGAGTAGGCGTGGGGATTCATTCTATGTATCGGGGCTGCCAGAAAGAAGGAAGCGAATTTGAATATGATTTTGACACACTGATTTGGATAGAAGAGGCAAATCAGACAATACATACAGAGTGGATCCCGATTTGTGAAAAAGGACTTGATGTTTTGGAGGTATGCTGGCCGGGAAGTTTGGAGCGTGTGGGAGCAGCAGGGGAAGGATACACGGTTTTAAATGCCGGACAGGGTATGATCGTGCCGGACACATGGTCTCAGCCTATTGAAAAATTAGGATTTAACGGGATGTTTTTGACCGCAGGAAGTTATATGCCTTGGTTTGGTCAGGTAAAAGAGCAGGCTGGCTATATCGCAATTGCAGAGACACCATGGAACGGAGGCGTAAATGTAGAGCATCCGGCAGGAGGTCCATATACAAAAGTCGGGGTACGATGGGAATTGAGTTTGGGACAGATGGCATATAGAAGATCTCTTCTTTATACGTTTCTTTCTAAATGTGATTATAACGATCTCTGTAAGGTATACCGCAATTATGTGAAAGAGACCGGACATTTTACTTCACTGGAAGAGAAGGCAGCAAAAGTACCATCTGTCAATGATCTGATCGGATGTTCATTTGTACATTTTGGGATTAAAACCAGTGTGAACCCAAAATCTGATTTCTTTGATCCACAAAATCCAGATAAGAATAATAGAGTGACACCATTTGCTGTCCGTCAGAAGACGATTGAAGAGATCCACGACCTTGGGATGAAGAAGGTATATCTGCATTTGGATGGATGGGCAGAGCCGGGATATGACAACCAGCATCCAGATTATACTCCTGCATGTGAAGAGGCAGGCGGCTGGGCAGGTATGAAAGATCTGGCAGATACTATGCATAAATTTGGATATATGTTTGGAATCCATGACCAGTACAGAGATTACTATTTTGAAGCACCTTCTTTTGATCCAGCTTATGCAGTACAACTTCCAGATGGATCTATGCCATCTCATGCACGTTGGGCAGGAGGTCCTCAGACATACCTTTGCACTACACAAGCCCCTTATTATGTGCGCAGGAATTTTAAAAAGATAGAAGAAAATGGTATCCATTTGGATGGAGCATATCTGGATGTATTTACCTGCAATGAGGGAGATGAATGTGCAAATCCAATGCACAGGATGACAAGAAGAGAGAGTTATGAATACAGAGGTAAATGTTTTGAATGGCTTCTGGCTCATGGAATTTTGTCAAGTTCAGAGGAAGTTTCTGATTGGAGTATAAAGAGTCTGGTATTTTGTCACTATGCTCCATATCATTTTATGCTTCAGGCACCGGGAACACCAAGAGAGGGAATCTCAGTACCATTGTTCAATCTGGTATACCATGACTGTGTGGTAGAACCTTGGATGATGGATAAGATCAGTGAAAAGGAAGATCTGATGCTGTATGCATTATTAAATGGAGGTGCTCCATATCTCATCCGTGAGGGAGCTTATGCAAATACAGATGGTGCATTTGAATCTGAATTTTCGTTTAGCCTGAAAGAGCAGGCGAAGCGCTGTGAGGTTGTGGCAAAACTGCATGAGAAAGTGGCAAAACAGGAAATGGTGCGCCATGAGCTTTTGACAGAAGATGGAACACGTCAGAAGAGTATATTTGCAGATGGAACAGAAGTAGTTGTAGATTTTGAGAAAAATACATACGAGATCATCCAGTAAAAAGAGGATGTCAGGAAACAAAAAAAGATCATTTTGATAGGCAGTAAAAGGGCGGGAGTGCAGCAAAGCGCTCCCGTTTTGCTATACATATACCCTATTTTCCCGAAAGATATGGTGTTGCAGTCAAAAGAATATAGTGTTATGATTAAAAATCGAAGAGAGAATTTTGAAGAGAACGGTTTTCTTACTATCTGAAATAAGGGCGAATGGGAGCAAATAAGGGAATCATAGAGGGAGTAACAAGAATGGATGAAAAGGTTCAAAAGATAAGGGATAACATCAAAAAAGTAATTGTAGGAAAAGATGAGGTGATCGATCATATCCTTACCGCTTTGCTTGCCGAGGGGCATGTTTTGCTTGAGGATGTGCCGGGAACGGGAAAAACGGTTTTGGCAAAGTCTTTGGCAAGGAGTCTGGATATGAGTTTTGGAAGAATCCAGTTTACTCCGGATCTGCTTCCATCTGATATCACAGGACTAAATTACTACAATCAGAAACAGGGGGAATTTATCCTCAGAAAAGGACCTGTTTTTACAAATATTCTTTTGGCAGATGAGATCAATCGGGCAACACCAAGGACACAGTCCAGCCTTTTAGAGTGTATGGAAGAGTCACAGGTTACAATTGATGGAGAGACACGAGCACTGGAAAGTCCATTTTTTGTCATTGCAACACAAAATCCAATTGAAACCGCAGGCACGTATCCGCTTCCAGAAGCTCAGTTAGATCGCTTTTTAATGGAACTTTCTATGGGATATCCGACTGAGGAAGAGGAACTTTTTTTGATGACACGTTTTCTAAAACAGAATCCATTGGAAGAATTGTCAGCGGTCTGTACAAAAGAGGAAATCTTGCATATGAGGGAATCTGCTAAGGATATATATGTACATCCCATTTTAATGGAATATATGGTCCAGTTGGTTCAAGAGACCCGTAAAGAAGAGTATGCTATGAATGGGGTAAGCCCCAGAGGAACACTTTCTTTTCTGCGGGCAGTGCGTGCATATGCTATGGTAAAAGGACGACAGTATGTTGTGCCAGAAGATATCAAGGAGCTTGCTATACCAGTTTTGGCGCATCGTCTTGTTCCAATGAGAAGTTTTTCTGGAGGAAAAAGCAAAAAACAGGTAATCCGACAGATTTTGGATAAAGTGCCAGTTCCAACAGAAGAATGGAATCGATAAGATAAAGAGAATGTAGAGTATATAGAGTATGGATTTAGTCGCAATGGTAGGTATGGCAGTTTTGCTGTACATAATACAGGGGATAGTATACGAAAAAATATGGAAAAAAGGTCTGGATGCCCAGATCATATTTCAGGAAGAAGCAGCAGTTGAAGGTGATACAGCATACTTGAGAGAAACTTTATGCAATCAGAAAGCATTGCCTCTCCCTATGCTGCATGTGAAATTCCAGATTGACAGAAGATTAAAATTTATAACAGGAGAAAATACGGCTGTTACAGATCAGACATATCGCAATGATGTGTTTTCTATTCTGCCGTGGCAGAAAATAACGAGGACATTGCGGTTTATCTGCCAAAAAAGGGGATATTATACTTGTTCTCA
>CAJMNU010000050.1 GCA_905214855.1 uncultured bacterium
TGACCAGACGTCTGGTAGACGTATCTCAGGATCTGATCATCCGTGAGGTAGACTGTTGTGAAGGAAAAGAACCTCCATTTATGGAAATTAAGGCATTCACAGATGGAAAAGAGACCATTGAGAGTCTGGAAGAAAGATTGACAGGTCGTTATATCGCAGAGACTATTGTAGATCCGGATACTGGTGAAGTGGTAGTAAAGAAGAATCACATGTGTACACCAAAACGTGCGGCTGCAGTTATGGAAGTACTGAAGAAACTTGGAAGAGATTCTGTAAAGATCCGTACAGTCTTAACTTGTAAGTCTCATATTGGTGTGTGTGCAAAATGTTATGGTGCGAACATGGCAACCGGTCAGCCAGTTCAGGTAGGTGAGGCAGTTGGTATCATTGCTGCACAGTCTATCGGTGAGCCGGGTACACAGCTGACCATGCGTACATTCCATACTGGTGGTGTTGCTGGTGGCGATATCACACAGGGTCTTCCTCGTGTCGAGGAGCTTTTCGAGGCCCGCAGACCGAAGGGACTTGCGATCATCGCAGAGTTCGGCGGTGTCGCTGTCATTAAAGATACAAAGAAGAAACGTGAGATCATGATCACAGATAATGAAACTGGTGCATCCAAGACATATCTGATCCCATATGGTTCCAGAATCAAGATCACAGACGGACAGGTACTGGAGGCTGGCGATGAGCTGACTGAAGGTAGTGTGAACCCGCATGATCTTCTGAAGATCAAAGGTGTCCGTGCAGTACAGGATTACATGATCAAAGAAGTACAGCGTGTATATCGTCTGCAGGGTGTAGAAATCAATGATAAGCACGTTGAGATGATCGTAAGACAGATGTTGAAGAAGATCCGTATTGAAGAGAGCGGAGATTCTGATGTACTTCCGGGAGTATCTATGGATGTTCTGGATTACAATGAAATGAATGAGAAATTGATAGCAGAAGGCAAGAGACCGGCAGAAGGTAAACAGGTTATGCTTGGTATTACAAAAGCATCTTTGGCAACAGATTCCTTCTTGTCAGCGGCATCTTTCCAGGAGACAACAAAGGTTCTGACAGAAGCAGCTATCAATGGAAAAGTTGATCATCTGATTGGTCTGAAAGAAAATGTTATCATTGGTAAACTGATTCCAGCCGGAACAGGTATGAAGAGATACCGCAGTGTAAAGCTGGATACAGATATCAACATGGAAGATGAGATCACGTTTGATGAAGAGGAAGTAAATGGTGTAGATCTGATGGATGACTTTGACGACTATGTTGAGCTTCCAGCTGAGTCTGAGGAGGCAGAGATGCCAGAGGCAGGCGAAGAGAACAAACCAGAAACTTCTGAGACAGAGGAATAAACGCAGCATAGGGGAATTCCCCCTTTAGCAATAAAAACAGAGTGCCGCAGACGGATGGAATATTTCTTTTCCGTGTGCGGCATTTGTAGAAGAAATATAAATGTATTCATAGTAGAAAAGGAGCTGATTTTTTTTGGACTCAAGTGACGCGAGTGCGCTACAAATTGTTATTTTATTGATTCTGTTATTTTTATCCGCATTTTTTTCATCTGCTGAGACTGCTCTCACAACGGTAAATAAAATCCGTATGAGAAATCTGGCTGAAGATGGCTATAAGCCTGCGAAAAATGTGCTGAAAGTGATCGAAGATCCGGCAAAGATGCTGAGTGCGATCCTGATAGGCAATAATATTGTCAATCTGAGTGCTTCTTCCCTTGCGACAACCATTGCAATGGATCTGTATGGAAAACAATGGGTTGGTGTTGCCACAGGTATTTTGACACTCTTGATCTTGGTTTTTGGTGAGATCACACCTAAGACAATGGCAACAATCTCCGCTGAAAAATTGTCTTTTATGGCAGCAAAAGTGATATGGCCTATGATGAATATCCTGACTCCGGTGATTTTCTTTGTCAACCAGCTTGCTAAAGTGGTGCTGTTTATTTTGAGGGTAGATCCTTCACAAAAACAGGAGGCGATCACAGAGGATGAACTTCGTACCATTGTAGAGGTCAGCCATGAAGAAGGCGTGATTGAGACAGAGGAGAAAAAGATCATCAATAATGTATTTGACTTTGGAGACTCTGTTGCAAAAGATGTAATGGTACCTAGAATTGATATGATCTTTGTAGACGTGGACGCGATGTATGAAGAGCTGATGGAAATTTTCCAGCAGGAAAAATATACCCGTTATCCTGTGTTTGAGGAGACAACGGACAATGTCATCGGTATTTTAAATGTAAAAGACCTTTTATGTATTCAAGAAAAGGAAAAAGACAGTTTTAAAGTGAGAGATTTTCTGAGAGAACCGCTGTATACATATGAATTTAAGAAAACAGCAGAGTTGATGTTGGAGATGAGAAAAGCTCAGAATAACATCGTGATCGTTTTGGATGAGTATGGAGCAACCGCAGGTCTTATCACTTTGGAAGATATGTTGGAGGAAATTGTCGGTGACATCCGTGATGAGTATGACGAGGATGAGGAGGAGAGCCTGAAAGCAATAGATGAGAATGAGTATATTGTAGAAGGTTCTATGAAGCTGGACGATTTGAATGACCAGTTGGGTCTGGAATTGGAATCAGAAGATTACGATTCGATCGGAGGTCTTGTAATTGGGCTTTTGGATCACCTTCCAGAAGAGGGAGAGTCTGTAGATTATGAAAACCTTCATTTAATGGTGGATAAGGTGGATAAAAACCGTGTGGATAAGATCCACTTGTGGATTCTTGAAAAAGAAGAAGAGCTGAATGACGAAGACTAAGATGATAATGGATTCCGGAGGAAACATGTAAAGTGTTTCTCTCCGGAATCTTTTTGTTGTTAGGCCAAGGGTCTGTTTCCATTGTGGAGTTTTTCGCTGATCCGAAAAACGGAACTTTGGGAACAAATAAACCACCGGCTTAGCCCAACATCATAAATTCCCCTTAAGTTTATGATGTTGGGCTAAGCCGGTGGTCTTGACTATATCAGGAAGAATATGCTGACAAAAAATGGATTTAACTGAGTATTCCACCAATGGAAGCGCTTGCGCTACAGAGGGAAAGATATAATAGGATCTGTGGAGTATCTGGAAAAACGTGATTGATCGCAAAGGAAGCAAGGATCAGAATACCCATGTATAAAAAACCAAGGAGTGCACCCCAGAAAAAACGACGTTGCCGAATGAGTTTACCGCTTACAAATCCTCCGATCAGGCAGGAGATCACATAGATGGCACGTACACCAAAGTTGATCTGAGGTTCTGTCAAATGAAAACGGTACAGGGCAAAGGCAAGGAGAATAAGAGAGACTGCTGTTAGTATGTATGTAAGAATAAGAGCCTTGAAGAGAGAAAAAAAACGACGGGAACTTTCCATATGGGTTTTCCTTTCCAAGCATTCATAAAGATCTGTTGATGTTACTATATTCTGTATAGATTAGGAAAATGTATAAAATACCCAGAAAGGAAGAAAAAACAGGACGTATTTTTGGGAATGGGAAAGAGAAAAACACGATGCAGGGAGATAAAACCGCCTCAGAATAACTTGCGTCAAGCATAAACATATGATATAATTCTTTTCGACCATTATGAAAACAAAGAGAAGGAGGAATAGAGATGAAACACGTTAAAACTTTAAGTACAAGTACATTAAAGGACTCCATGAAAAAAGGTGGCTGCGGCGAGTGCCAGACTTCCTGCCAGTCTGCTTGCAAGACTTCCTGTACAGTAGGAAATCAGAGCTGCGAGAACAGCAATCGCTAATGGATGAACTTCCTGTTTGAAATCGGCAGGCCAGAAGACCCCTACGGTCATTACGGACGTAGGGGTTCTTATATTGCGCGGTGAAGCGGGAAAGTGCTGGGCAGGTATGTTTGCGTATCTGCCCGGTAGTTTCCGTGCGGTTTGCCTGTAATCGTTTTGGATGGTGTTTAAAGCAGAAAAGGTGCTGACTTTAAACAATGTGCAGTAGAGTATAACAGGATGATAGCTTGTTAAATGTAGATAGAAAGAGGTAATTAGGTGATACATCAATATAAAAATAATGGATATGCAATCGTTTTAGATGTCAACAGTGGTGCTGTGCATTCTGTGGATGATCTGATGTACGATGTGATAGAGGTACTGGCAAAAAGGCATCAGGAGCTGCCTGAGGGAGCAGAACTTTCACAGGAAAGCAAGGATGAAGTATACCATACTCTGGAGGGACGTTATGGGGTACAGGAACTGAAGGAAGCTCTGGAAGATGTACAGGAGTTGATCTCACGAGGTGAACTGTTTGCAGAGGATGTGTACCATGACTATGTGATCGACTTTAAAAAACGTCAGACGGTAGTAAAGGCATTATGCCTGCATATTGCACATGACTGCAATCTTGCATGTCGCTACTGTTTTGCAGAAGAGGGAGAATATCATGGCAGAAGAGCTTTGATGAGCTTTGAGGTAGGAAAGAAAGCATTGGATTTCCTGATCGCCAATTCTGGTTCAAGACATAATCTGGAGGTTGATTTCTTTGGCGGTGAGCCACTGATGAACTGGGAAGTTGTAAAACAGCTTGTAGAATATGGTCGTTCTCAGGAAAAGGAACACAACAAGCGATTCCGTTTTACTCTTACAACCAATGGTGTTCTGTTAAATGATGAGATCATGGAATTCTGCAATCGTGAGATGAGTAATGTAGTCTTGAGCTTAGATGGAAGAAAAGAAGTCAATGATAAGATGCGTCCATTCCGCAATGGAAAAGGAAGTTATGATCTGATCGTTCCGAAATTCCAGAAATTTGCAGAGAGCAGAGAGCAGATGAATTATTATGTAAGAGGTACATTTACCCACAATAATTTGGATTTTTCAGAGGATGCACTGCATTTTGCAGATCTTGGATTTAAGCAGATGTCAATTGAACCTGTTGTGGCAGAACCACAAGAACCATATGCGATCCGTGAGGAAGATCTTCCTCAGATCATGGAACAATATGATAAACTGGCAGCAGAGTATGTGAAGAGAAAGAAAGAGGGAAGAGGATTTAATTTCTTCCACTTTATGATCGATCTCAGTCAGGGACCATGTGTGGCAAAACGTCTTTCCGGATGTGGCTCAGGAACAGAATATCTGGCAGTAACACCTTGGGGAGATCTTTACCCATGTCATCAGTTTGTCGGAAAAGAAGAATTCCTGCTGGGAAATGTGGATACAGGTATTACCAATACAGAAGTGCGTGATGAGTTCAAATTATGTAATGTATATGCAAAAGAAAAATGTAAAGATTGTTTCGCAAGATTTTATTGCAGTGGCGGTTGTGCAGCAAATTCTTACAACTTCCATGGTTCTATTACAGATGCATATGATGTTGGATGTGAGATGCAGAAGAAGAGAATTGAGTGTGCGATTATGATCAAAGCGGCTTTAGCCGATGAAAATTAAAGGAGAAAAACGTCATGAAAAACAAGAAAGCAAATGGGCTGCTTGTGCTTCTGATCGCTCTGGCTGCAATTGTCGTATTTGGCTTTTTTGGCTATGATTGCATGGGAGATATCAAGCTGGGGCTGGATCTGGCAGGTGGTGTCAGCATCACCTACGAGGCAGTAGAAGAGGATCCGACAGCAGAAGATATGTCAGATACCGTCTATAAGCTGCAGCAGAGGGTACAGACCTATAGTACAGAAGCTGAGGTATATCAGGAAGGCTCTAATCGTATCAATGTAGATATTCCAGGTGTATCGGATGCAAATGCAATTTTGGAAGAACTTGGTCAGCCGGGATCTTTAATGTTTGTGGATGAGTCAGGAAATGCAATTCTTACAGGAGATCAGATTGCGACAGCAAAACCGGGAATTCTTGATGAGAATGGTGTAAAAGATTATATTGTAAGTCTGACTTTTACAGAAGAAGGAAGTAAGGCATTTGCAGAGGCAACTGCAAACAATATCGGAAAAAGAATCGCTATCATTTATGATGGTGCGATCGTTTCCAGCCCGGTAGTACAGACAGCAATTACAGGCGGAGAAGGCTATATCAATGGATTGGGAACATATGAAGAGGCAGATAAACTGGCTTCGACCATCCGAATCGGCTCTCTTTCTCTGGAATTGCGGGAACTCCGTTCTAATGTAGTAGGAGCTAAATTAGGAGAAAAAGCGATCAATACCAGCCTGAAAGCTGGAGCGATCGGTTTTGGAATCGTAGTTATTTTTATGATCGCAGTATATTTAGTACCTGGTATTGCAGCATCTCTTGCACTTTGCCTTTATGTAGGATTGATCCTTGTATTGCTGAATGCATTTGAGATCACTCTGACACTTCCGGGTGTTGCAGGTATCATCCTTTCTATTGGTATGGCAGTAGATGCAAATGTCATTATCTTTACCCGTATCAAAGAAGAGATCGGTGTTGGAAAAACTGTAGAGTCTGCAATAAAAACAGGATTTAGTAAGGCACTTTCAGCGATCATTGATGGAAATGTGACTACATTGATCGCAGCAGCAGTTCTCTATTGGAGAGGTTCTGGTACAGTAAAAGGATTTGCGTCAACATTGGCACTTGGTATTGTACTCTCTATGCTTACAGCACTTTTTGTGACAAAGGGAATTTTAAAAGCCCTGTTTGCATTGGGGCTGAAAGATGCCAAATTTTACCGTTCTAAAAAAGACAGAAAACCAATCAATTTCCTTGGGAAAAAGGGACTGTGTTTTGCAATTTCCATGTTGGCTATTGTAGCTGGATTTGGTGGAATGGCAATGAACAAGATGTCTTCCGGCAATGCGTTAAATTACAGTTTGGAATTTAAGGGTGGTACTTCTACTAATGTGACTTTTAATGAAGATATGAGTCTGGAAGAAATTTCTGATAAAGTAGTTCCAGTTGTAACTTCTGTGACAAAGGATTCTGATGTACAGACACAGAAAGTAGCAGGTACAACAGAAGTGATCATCAAAACAAGAACACTTTCTGTAGAAGAGAGAGAGGCTTTGAATCAGGCTTTGGTTGACAATTTTGCTGTAGAAGCTGAGAAGATCACAGCAGAGAGTATTTCTGGAGCAGTCAGTCAGGAGATGAAAGAGGATGCATTGGTTGCAGTTGTGATCGCTACCATCTGTATGCTGCTTTATATCTGGTTCCGCTTCAAGGATATCCGCTTTGCAGCAAGTGCAGTTTTGGCGCTGGTACATGATGTTTTAGTAGTTATTACATTCTATGCGCTTGCAAAATGGTCAGTTGGATCTACCTTTATTGCATGTATGCTGACAATCGTGGGATATTCTATCAATGCAACAATTGTTATCTTTGACCGTATCCGTGAGAACTTAAAGAGTATGACCAGAGTATCACTGGAAGATATTGTCAATACAAGTATCACACAGACATTTACACGAAGCATCAACACTTCCCTGACGACATTTATCATGGTATTTGTGTTGTATCTGCTTGGTGTAACATCAATCCGTGACTTCGCAATGCCATTGATGGTAGGTATTGTATGTGGTACATACTCTTCTGTATGTATTACAGGTGCTTTATGGTATGTGATGACACAGTATAAGAAAAACAAGGAAAGTAAAAGATGAAATATGAGATTGTAGCAAAAGAGGGAAGAGCCAAAAGTGCTGTGATGGAGACCGTTCACGGCACGATTCAGACTCCGGTTTTCATGAATGTAGGAACGGTAGGGGCTATTAAAGGTGCTGTTTCTACAGATGATCTTCGGGAGATCGGCACACAGGTAGAGCTGTCTAACACATATCATTTACATGTGAGGACTGGCGACAAACTGATCAAACAGTTTGGAGGTCTGCATAAGTTTATGAACTGGGATCGTCCGATCCTGACTGATTCTGGTGGATTTCAGGTTTTTTCTCTGGCTGGACTCAGAAAAATCAAAGAAGAGGGCGTGACCTTCCAATCTCACATTGATGGGCATAAGATTTTTATGGGACCAGAGGAGAGTATGCAGATCCAGTCCAACTTAGGTTCTACGATTGCAATGGCATTTGATGAATGCCCTTCCAGCCGTGCGGATCGTAAATATATTGAGAATTCTGTTGCGCGTACAACACGTTGGCTGGCACGTTGCAAGGCAGAAATGGCACGTCTGAATTCTTTGGATGACACATTGAATAAGGAACAGCTCCTGTTTGGAATCAATCAGGGTGGTGTGTTGGATGATGTGCGTATCGCACATGCAGATGCGATTCGGGAAATGGATCTGGATGGTTATGCATTGGGTGGTCTTGCCGTCGGAGAAAGCCATGAAGAAATGTATCATATTCTGGACGTGACAGTGCCGCATCTTCCAGAAGAAAAACCAGTGTATCTGATGGGAGTCGGGACACCAGCAAATATTCTGGAAGCAGTAGACAGAGGAGTAGACTTTTTCGACTGTGTTTATCCCACTAGAAATGGTCGTCATGGACATGTGTATACAAACCATGGAAAATTGAATTTATTTAATGCAAAATATGAACTGGACAGCAGACCGATTGAGGAAGGCTGTCAGTGCCCGGCATGCCGTTCTTACAGCAGAGCATATATACGTCATCTTCTGAAAGCGAAAGAAATGCTGGGAATGCGTCTTTGTGTATTGCATAATCTGTATTTTTATAATACAATGATGGAAGAAATCCGTGATGCTATCCGCAGCGGCAGGTATGCAGAGTATAAAGCAAAAAAACTTGCTGGCATGTCTGCTGGTCAGGATTGACAAAACGATGTAGCAGGGAATCTGAGCCAGATACTAAGAAGGAATGGAAAGAATATCAAGAAAGGGGAAAGCTATTACAGAGCGTGGCTGATATGTGAAAATAGTATGGATAGGATATAGTTTGATCATATAAAGGCAGATGGTCTGACATATACATGTTAGTGTATGGTTTTAATAGCGAAAGAGATACGAATGTTATTAGCAACAGAAGGAGCAGCACCGGGAGCTGGAGCAGGAATTGGATTTATTGTAGTATATATCATAATGCTGGCAGGTATTTTTTACTTTATCGCATGGAGACCTCAGAAAAAAGAGAGAAAAGCGATGGAGGCAATGCTTTCTACAGTGGCGATCGGAGATACTGTCCTGACAAGCAGCGGATTTTACGGTGTGATCATTGATATGACAGATGACATGGTTATTATAGAGTTTGGCGGAGACAGACACTGCCGTATCCCGATGGATAAGAAGTCCATTGCAAGAGTAGAGAAACCAGAAGAAAAATAAGAGATGATATTTGGTATAGATGAGACATCCTATACCCAAAAAGGCTGTGTGGTCAACTCAGATCATACAGTCTTTTTTCATCTGAAGATTTGTAGATCAAAAGAAACCATAACTTTGAATTATGGTAAGAATTCCAAACTTGTATATAAAAGCAATTGAAATATTTCCTAAAATGTTCTAGTATAAAAAGAAACACTACTGTTGAGGGGGACTTGGAACATGGAATATAAAATTACTGTGATTCCCGGAGACGGAATTGGACCGGAAATCGTTCAGGAAGCAAAAAAAGTATTGGATCGGGTAGGAAGTATATATGGTCACACATTTCACTATACAGAAGTACTGATGGGGGGATGCTCCATTGATGCATACGGAGTTCCGCTGACAGAGGAGGCATTAGAAACAGCAAAGAAGAGTGATTCTGTTCTTTTGGGCGCTGTGGGAGGCAATGTAGGAAATTCTCGTTGGTATGATGTAGCCCCGAATCTTAGACCGGAAGCCGGTCTTTTGGCGATCAGAAAAGGCTTGGGACTGTTTGCGAATATCCGTCCTGCATATCTTTACAAAGAACTTGCCGATGCGTGCCCCTTAAAGAAGGAGATTATCGGAGAAGATGGATTTAATATGGTAATCATGCGTGAGCTGACCGGAGGTCTTTATTTTGGAGATCGTTATACAAAAGAGATAGATGGTGTGATGACCGCAGTGGATACGCTGACCTACAATGAAAATGAGATCCGTCGTATTGCCATTAAGGCATTTGAGATCGCTATGAAGCGAAGAAAGAGTGTGATCAGTGTAGATAAGGCGAATGTATTGGATTCTTCCAGACTTTGGAGAAAAGTGGTGGAAGAAGTGGCAAAGGATTATCCAGAAGTCACATTGACCCATATGCTGGTAGATAATTGTGCGATGCAGCTTGTCATGAATCCGGCACAGTTCGATGTGGTTTTAACAGAAAATATGTTTGGAGATATTTTGTCAGATGAAGCAAGTATGATCACAGGATCGATTGGTATGTTGTCTTCCGCCAGTTTAAACGAAGGCAAATTTGGGCTTTATGAGCCAAGCCATGGCTCTGCTCCGGATATTGCAGGAAAAAATATTGCCAATCCAATTGCTACGATCCTTTCTGCAGCAATGATGCTGCGTTACTCTTTTGATCTGGATAAAGAGGCAGAGGCAGTAGAACAGGCAGTGGAAAAAGTTCTTTCCGAGGGGCTGCGTACAGCAGATATTATGGCAGATGGATGTAAAAAGGTAGGTACAGCAGAGATGGGAGACGCAAT
>CAJMNU010000051.1 GCA_905214855.1 uncultured bacterium
GTAGGGCATACGGGAACAGTATAATCTAGCTTGTGGACACTGTGTAAGACATTGAAATACCGTATGGTATCATCCAATGCAGTAGTGGTTGAAACAAGAATCCCCCTGCTTTAGCTGTGGGAAGTGTCAAAGAGATATTAAAGAACCCAAAGAGAAGGGAGTATAACATATGCTTACGTTTGGTATGAGATGCCATGATGTCTGTGAGCCTATGGAGATGGAAAAAGTATTTTCCATTGTTAAGGAGAATAAGATCCATAATATCCAGCTTGCTATGTCAAAGTCTATCACGAACTATAACTTGTCAACAGGCAGTTATAGTGCTGGTATGGCACGATATATCGCATCTGAATTGGAAAAGAATGAGATCCACGTATCTGTGCTGGGATGCTATATCAATCCAACACATCCTGTGGAATCCAAGAGACAGGCAGAAGTAGCACGTTTTATAGAACATCTGAAATATGCCCGTATTATGGGAGCAGATATGGTAGGAACAGAGACTGGTCGTCTGCATCCAGCTATGAAGGTAAATCCTCAGACCTATACAGAAGATGCATATCAGCTTTTGTTAAAGAGTATGAGAGAGATTGTAAGAGCAGCAGAGAAATTAGGTGTGATCGTGGGTGTAGAGGGAGTGTATGACCATACACTGTACAGTCCTGAGCGCATGAAACGCTTCTTGGAAGATATAGATTCTCCGAATGTAGAAGTGATCTTGGATGCAGTGAATCTGATGGGACCTGAGAGCAATACGGAGGAAGAACAGGCAGATGTTTTGAATCGTGCATTCCAGTATTATGGAGACAGGATCACGATGCTTCATATTAAGGATTATGTCATGAATGGCGTGTCTCAGGAATTCCGCTTTGTAGGAGAGGGACAGTTCCACTACAGACCATTGATGAAGCTCTTAAAAGAGAGAAAACCGATGATCACAATGTTGTTGGAGAATTCTAACTTACAGCATTATCATAAAGATGTAGAGCTTTTGAAGAAATGGTATGAGGAAGCGTAAATCTTTGTGTGAGGGATTTTGAAATACAGTGAAAATAATAAAAATGGCGGGATACGATATCTGTATCCCGCCATTTTTATAAGAAGAGTCTGAATATATTATTCATCAGCAAGCAGATTATCTGCCAATGTTTCAGGCTCATCTGGGTTGATCGTTCTGGTCTCAGGTACTACAACCTTGATTTCCTTGCTGCCTGTGATAGCGCCACTGGCATCTACAGAATAACGTACATTGTTTACAGTAAATGGAGAGGAAGCCATAGTTCCGTTGCTTCTGAAATAATACTGTTTGCCGCCAATGTTCTGGAATCCGGTCAATGCATAACCGTCAGCACCAAAGTAATACCATTTGCCATTGATCTTTTTCCACTGGTTGGTTACTTTAGAACCGTCTTTGGATTTATAGTAGTAGCCTTTATTATCAGAAGTTACACCAGAAATAACGATACGGGATGCCTGTGCCTCATCCAGGGAGACCTCTGTAAGTCCTTTACCAGGTCCTTGAGGAGTCTGGTTGGTTGTTGTCGGAGCATATCCGTTTTCATCTACTTTTACATTATCTGGAGTAGTAGTATTCTTTAATACAGCACCATCAGGACCAACATAGCGAGAACCTTCTGGCTCATCGATCCAGCGGTTTTTCTGCATAATACCGGAATTGTTCAGATAGTAGGTGTTGCCGTTGCTCTCGATCCAGCCAACAACCATAACGCCTTTAGAATTGAAATAGTAATCATTTACTGTTCCGTTGGCAGAAGGAATGGAAGTCCAACCTACTGCATAGCTGCCATTGTCTTTTTTATATTTCCAAGTATTATCAGATTTATCCCACTGACCTGCAAATGCAGAACCTGCAGATAAAATGGTAAGTGCTGTTACTGTTGCGATAAGTACGGAATATTTTTTAAGATTTCTCATTGTTTTACCTCCAAAATGTGTTTGCGTCTTTCAATGTCTACACTTTACCTCATATTGAGGTTAGAATCAATAACAAAATTCTTAATAATCTTTACAGAATATAAGGTGAGAGCATAAGAAAATATTAATAAGACAATATTTTCCTTTACAAAAATACTTTAGTATGCTAATATGGTAGCACATGAAAGAGATAAGAGGAGAACAAATTATGAGAAAAAAAGTATTGAGTATGATTATGGTAACAGCAATGGTGGCAGCTTTAGGAGGATGTCAGACACAGTCTGAAAAGAACGTGGAAACTTCAGCAAAGACAGAGGTATCAAAAGAAGAAACTACAAGTCAGTCAAGTAAAGAGACGCAGACAGATGGAACAAAGACAGCAGAAGAGACAGATGGAACATTTATTGTAGGTTTTGATCAGGATTTTCCACCAATGGGATTCCTTGGAGATGATGGAGAATATACAGGTTTTGATCTGGATTTGGCAAAAGAGGTAGCCAGTCGTCTGGAGTTGGAGTTTGTTCCACAGCCGATTTCCTGGGAGGCAAAGGATATGGAACTGGAAAGCGGCAATATCGACTGTATTTGGAATGGATTTACTATGACGGGAAGAGAAGATGAGTATACTTGGTCAAAGCCATATATGAACAATACTCAGGTTATTGTTGTAAATAAAGATTCTGATATCAAGTCTATGGAAGATCTGGCAGGAAAGATCGTGGAAGTGCAGGCAGATTCTTCCGCAGAAGCAGCATTGAGTGAGATGCCAGATGTGACAGCCGGATTTGCTGCTTTACAGACTACTCCGGATTATAACACAGCATTTATGGATCTGGAAATGGGAAGCGTAGATGCGATCGCTATGGATATCATTGTAGCAAGCTATCAGATCCAGCAGAGAAATGCGGATATGGTGATCTTGGAAGAAAGTCTTTCAGCAGAAGAATATGCGATCGGATTTAAAAAAGGAAATACAGAACTTTGTGAGAAAGTAGAAGGAATTCTCGGTGAGATGGCAGAGGATGGAACTTTGGCAGAGATTTCCACAAAATGGTTTGGAGAGGATATCACAACATTCAAGAAATAAAAAGAAAGATTTCAGGATGGAGATAGGAGGGGCGAGAAGCCTCTCCTAAAAATATGTGGAAAGGATAAAACAGCAATATGGATATCATGATAAAATTATGGGAGATGGTGCCGCAGCTTTTGGGAGGCATGGGAGTCAGTGTGGAGATTTTTTTGGTGACACTGTTATTTTCTTTGCCCTTGGGATTGTTTGTTTCATTTGGAAGAATGTCTAAAAATAGAGTGATCCGCACTCTTTTTAAAGTGTATATTTCGGTGATGAGAGGAACACCATTGATGTTACAGCTCATGGTAGTATATTTTGGTCCTTATTACTTATTTGGGTTAAAATTGGGAAATGGATACCGTATTTGGGCTGCCATGATCGGATTTGTAATCAATTATGCTGCGTATTTTGCAGAAATTTACCGCAGTGGGATCCAGTCTATGCCAAGAGGACAGTATGAAGCTGCAAAATTATTAGGATACAATCGTTTTCAGACTTTTTTCTGGATCATTCTGCCTCAGGTGACAAAGCGGATTCTTCCGTCTATTACAAATGAAGTGATTACACTGGTAAAAGACACTTCTCTGGCATATACGATCAGTGTTCTGGAAATGTTTAATATTGCCAAAGCAATTGCGGCAAAACAGGCAAGTATGGTTCCTTTCATAGCAGCAGGTGTGTTCTACTATCTTTTTAATCTGCTGGTAGCAGTCGTAATGGAACATTTAGAGAAGAGACTGTCATATTATCGTTAAGAATAGACATGGAGGAAGAGTATAATGAATGTACTGGAAATAAAAGATTTAAAAAAAGCATTCCATGGAACACCGGTTTTAAAGGGGATTTCAGCTTCTGTTAAAGATGGCGAGATCGTTTCCATTATAGGACCTTCCGGATCAGGAAAATCGACATTGCTCCGCTGTGCTACAATGTTGGAGACTATGGATCATGGATCTGTATTTTATGAGGGAAAGCGTGCAGTGTGGAATGATGGCGATCAGGTGCAATATGCAAAGAAAAAGGAACTTCAGGAGATTCAGAGTTTATATGGGCTTGTTTTTCAGAATTTTAATCTGTTCCCGCATTATTCTGTGATAAAGAATATTACAGATGCCCCAATCCGTGTAAAAAAAATGCCAAAAGAAAAAGCGGTTGAGAAGGCAAAGGAATTGCTTAAAAAAATGGGGCTGGAGGGAAAGAAAGATATGTATCCATATCAGTTATCTGGAGGGCAATGTCAGAGAGTAGCGATTGCCAGAGCGCTGGCTTTAGATCCTAAGATATTGTTTTTTGATGAGCCGACCTCTGCGTTAGACCCAGAACTGACAGGAGAAGTGCTGAAAGTGATCCGTTCTCTGGCTGATCTGAATATTGCTATGGTGATTGTTACACATGAGATGGCTTTTGCAAAGGAAATTTCAGATCGTGTTATTTTTATGGCAGATGGACAGATTGTGGAAGAGGGAACACCTCAAGAAATATTTTCTTCCCAAAATCAAAGAACAAAGAGCTTTTTGGGGCATTATGGAAAATAAGGAAGAAGATCGTAAAAATAGTTTTATCTATATGGATTTTAAGTTTGGTGGGGGCAGCCTTATGCAGCCCTCACCTTGTTTTTGGTTTAAAGAAAGAAAAATTCATCTTTTAACGGGAAGATTACTTGCTAAAACGCAGGGGAAAGGTGTACAATAAAATTGCTTAACAAGTTACAAGGTAAAATGATACGAAACAAGGAGAAAGAAATAATAGAAAGAGGAGGAGAAATGTTTCAAGACAGATAGCAGGGGGAAAGAAAACATGATAGGAGTAATGTTGAACGATTTGTTGAGATATCGTTTTATTTCTAATGTCCAGTATGATCCAGATGGAAGATATGCCGCTTTCGTGGTGGCATGTTCTAATGAGAACCAGAATTATTATGATAGTTGTCTTTGGGTGTGGAATGAGGAAGAAAATAAGATATTTCAGCTTACAAATGGCGGAAAAGAACAGACGTATATCTGGGAGGATGACAGTCATATCTTATTTGCAGCCTATCGTCAGGAGATAGAGGAAAATCGTCAGGAGATGGGATGGGAATTTACGCCTATTTACCGGATCTGCATCAGTGGGGGAGAAGCAGTGAAAGCATATGAGCTGCCAGTTTCGGTCTGTGGTTTAAAACGGATTGATGAGCGGTATCTATTGGTATTAGGGGAGATTCGTGTGGGGGAACCGGATTTGTATAAAGCAGCATATCCTGACAAAAAAAGTGCATGGAATCAGAGAAGGCGAGAAGAGGAGTATGAGATTTTGGATGAAAATCCTTTCTGGCAAAATGGAAGGGGATATATCAATAAAAAGAGAACTGCTGTATTTGTGTATGACAAACAAAAGGAAGAACTTCTCAGGATCAGCAATGATTTTCTGGATACAAGATCTGTAACAGTGAAGGGGATGCAGATTTATTATGCAGGAGAGACCTATCAATCCAGATCATCACGAAGAGAGGAGATCTGGAAGTATGATATCAAAAGTAAAGAACATAGTTGTGTGTACCATAAAGAAGAATACAATATTGAGAGACTGGAGGCAGCAGGCGATCATATTGTGGTATTTGCATCCGATGAACAAAAGTATGGGATAAATGAGAATCCTTGTATGTATGAACTGGATGAAAAACAGGGGAAGCTCAGATTGCTTTTGCGTACAGATGAATCCATTGGAAGTACTGTGGGAAGTGACTGCCGTTTCGGTTTTGGAAGAGAAGTTGAGGGAATGGAAGATGGGAGTTTGTATTTGATTGTGACAAGGCGCAATGCCAGCAATTTGCTTCATTTTATCAGAGGGGAGAATGGATGGCAGCTGCTTCCTATGATCGTGGGAGAGGGAACTGTGGATTCTTTTGCTGTGAACCCGAAAACAGGGAAGATTTTACTGGTTGGTATGTATCAGGGGAGACTGCAGGAATTATATCAAAGAGATCAGAATGGAGAAATCTGTCAAATTTCTTTTTTGAATGAACAGATCCTGAAAGAGCGTTATGTGGCAAGACCGGAAAAACTGACAGTTATATCAGAAAAGACAGATATCGATGGATGGGTGCTCAGACCCAAAGATTTTTGCGAAAATAAGAAGTATCCAGCTGTATTGGAGATCCATGGAGGTCCTAAAACAGTATATGGAGAAGTGTTTTTCCATGAAATGCAGTATTTGGCGGGACAGAATTATTTTGTGTTTTTCTGCAATCCATTCGGTTCTGATGGAAGGGGAAATGTATTTTCAGATCTGAGAGGAAAATATGGTACAGTCGATTACCATAATATAATGGATTTTACAGACGCTGTGTTGAGGAGATATCCTCAGATCGATGCAGATCGTCTGGCTGTTTTGGGCGGATCATATGGAGGTTTTATGACAAACTGGATCATAGGTCATACCAGAAGGTTTGCCTGTGCTATATCTCAGCGCTCCATATCCAATTGGATTTCTTTTGCAGGTTTATCTGATATTGGTTCTTACTTTGTAAAAGATCAGATGAAGAGGGAGATAGGGGAAGATATCGAAAAACTTTGGCAGTATTCTCCACTGTGTTACATAGATCAGATTGAAACTCCAACATTGTTTTTACATTCAGATGAAGATTATCGTTGTCCATTAGAACAGGGAATGCAGTTGTACGCCGCACTTGTAGAAAAGGGAGTTCCTGCCAGAATGTGTATTTTTAAGGGGGAAAATCATGAGATGAGCCGTAGTGGAAAACCGAAACATAGAATACGCAGATTGATTGAGATGACAGATTGGCTAAAGAAATGGACTGGAAAGGCATCCTAAATCTATAAGATGTAAGTTCCATAGATTCAGGATGTCAGGATAGTTAGAAATCCAAATAGTCCCAAAATGGAAATGGTATGATGTTCACGGAAATGAACATCAAGTTTAAACGTGTCAATTGGAAAGTGTGATGGTTGTACCAACTTTTCCTGTAAGACTTTCTCTTGCCAGGTTCATGGAGGTAATGATCACTTTACGGTTTGTTCCACTGGAAAGAAAATCCAATGCAGCCTGGATCTTTGGAAGCATACTGTTGGCATCAAACTGGTTTTCATTCATGTAATGTTGTGCTTCTTCCAGTGTCATATGGGTGATCGGAGCTGCGTGGTCTGTGCCATAATCCAGATATACACAGTCAACATCTGTCAGAATCATGAGAATATCTGCATCCACTTCTCTGGCAAGCAGACCGCTGACGAGATCTTTTTCAATAATAGCACTGGCACCACGAAGCTCAAATCCCTGCTCCATAACAGGAATACCGCCACCGCCGCAGGAGATGACCAGTTGATCGGCATCCAGAAGTGCCTTGATGGCATCAATCTCTACAATTGCTACTGGTATGGGGGCTGCAACAATTCGGCGAAATCCTTTGCCGGCTTCTTCTACGACATAATTTCCCTTGGCTTCTTCCTCAGCAGCTTCTTCGGCAGACATATAACGTCCTATGACTTTAGCTGGTTTATAGGTTGCCTCATCATAAGGGTTTACAGTTACTTGTGTAAGAATGGTAGAAACTGGTTTGTAGATGCCACGGCGGATAAGCTCTGTTCTAATACCACTCTGTAAGTCATAACCAATATATCCCTGACTCATAGCAGAACATACAGACATTGGAGCAGCAGTGTAGCCTCCATGCTGTTTGCCGAATTCATTCATTGCAGTGTGGATCATGCCAACCTGAGGTGCATTGCTGTGAACTAATGCAACCTGACAGCCATCCTGGACAAAATCAGCGATTATTTTTGCGGTTTGGGCAACATTGGCTTTCTGCTCAGGAAGATTTGTTCCAAGAGCTTGATGCCCAAGAGCCATTACGATTCTTTTTTTTGCCATAATAGAAGTCCTCATTTCTTTAGATTTGCTACTTAATTATAACTCATACAGGAATAGAGTGCAATTTATATATTTTTAATTGGGAGTTTGGGGATGAGGGGCGAGAAAAACAAAGGAAGGCTTAGACATTTTTGGGGAAATATGATAGAATAAGTTTCAGAATCAGCTAAAAAAGAAAAAATATATATCTTTCATAAAAGTTTGAAGATATTGGTTTTTCTGATACGTTATGTGTTTTGTGAGACAACAATTGCCTGAGGGTAGAGAAATATACAAGACACAGATATTTATATGACAGAGTGTACTACAGGAGGAAATGGGTGTGAAGTTATTATCAGTTGCGATTCCCTGTTACAATTCAGAACAGTATATGAGACATTGTATTGATACACTTCTCAGCGGAGGCGAGGAAGTGGAGATCCTGATCGTGGATGATGGTTCTAAGAAAGACAAGACAGCCGAGATTGCAGATTGGTACGAAAAAGAGTATCCAACAATATGCAGGGCAATCCATCAGGAAAATGGAGGACATGGAGAAGCAGTCAATACCGGCTTGAAGAATGCAACCGGAATTTATTTTAAAGTGGTTGACAGTGATGACTGGGTCAATGAGGAGGCATTTCAGGAGATTCTTACAACATTGAGGACATTTGTCTATGGTGAAGAAACGCTGGATATGCTGATCAGCAATTTTGTTTATGAGAAACAGGGTGTGAAGCGCAAAAAAGTTATGAATTACAGAAGAGCGCTTCCTCAGAATGAATTGATTGGATGGGATCAGGTGCGTCATTTTATGATAGGACAGTATATTCTGATGCATTCCGTCATTTACAGAACAGAACTTTTGAGAGACTGTGGACTGGATCTGCCAAAACATACTTTTTATGTGGATAATATTTTTGTATTTCAGCCTTTACCTTATGTAAAGACAATGTATTATCTGGATGTGAATTTTTACCGCTATTTTATTGGAAGAGAAGATCAGTCTGTCAATGAGCAGGTGATGATCGGCAGAATTGATCAGCAGCTTCTTGTGACAAGACTGATGATCGATTATTACAATACAACTAAGATATCCAGTAAAAAATTGAAGAATTATATGATACAATATCTTGAGATCATGATGACCGTATCTTCCATTTTGGCAATTAAGTCGGATAGTGAAGAGAATATGAAGAAAAAGAAAGAACTGTGGCATTATCTAAAACAGTCTAATCCATCCTTATACAGACGGCTGCGTTATGGATTCCTTGGGCAGGGAATTAATCTTCCGGGCAAGGGAGGAAGAAAAGTTTCTATCGCTGGTTATAAGATCACACAGAAGTTCTATGGTTTTAATTAAATATGATAAAGATGATAAGAAGGCGTTGGTAATATTACCAACGCCTTCGTTCATGCAATATATAGTATCTATGCAAAAATATGCTATTAAAGATATCCTTCTGGAACTTCCTTGTAAGAGGAACGGCTTTTTGCCGGATAGAGGAATGGATAGATCATTGCTGCCATGAAACATGCACCAGCAACATCTAAGATGGAATGCTGTTTTAAGAAAACAGTAGCCATACAGATAGAGATCATCAATATAAAAGATCCCCAATAGATGAATTTGTTCTGGCGTAAATGCTCATTGTGTGTGATCGCTGTATGGACAGCAATGGAATTAAACACATGAATGCTGGGAAAAACATTGGTACAGGTATCTACTGAGTACAGGTTTGCGACTAGATAGGAGAAAATATTCTTATCTGGGTCAACAACTGGACGAAAGTTTGTTCCGTTTGGAAAAAGGTCACAGATCAGTAAACTGAGTGTCATTCCTGTGAATAAAAAAATACATAAGCGGTAGTAGTCCTGTTTGTTTTTGAAAAAGAAATAGGCAACAGTGCCAGCAACATAGAGAAACCACAACAGATAAGGAACGATAAAGTATTCACAAAATGGAATAAAATCATCAAAACGGCTGTGCATGACTGTATATCCGCTGGTGATCGTCTTTTCTAAGTGAAAAAACCAAATAAGGTATATGATACCGTAGGAAAGAATCCAAACGTGACCATATTTTTTCAGGAATTGTTTCATATTTTTGTGCATCCTTTCTTTATTTTAAAGGCAGATCCAAAGGCTGGACAGTAAAAATTCCTTAATTTTGTGGATGAATTATAGCATATTGGAAATGAGACTACAAGGGAATTTGGAAAATGTTAAGGAAAAGTTTCAAAAAATTTAGAGAAGTTTATAAAAGAAGCAGAAAATGTCAGAAAAAAATAAATCCCTTGAAAAATCAAGGGATTTTAAGTAGCGGAAGGGAGATTTGAACTCTCGACACCACGGGTATGAACCGTGTGCTCTAGCCAACTGAGCTATTCCG
>CAJMNU010000052.1 GCA_905214855.1 uncultured bacterium
AATTCTGTATATTATATGGATGGGGAAAAGACAGAGCTGGAGCCAAAAGCGAATAGTACGGCAGATGATCGTGTGCTTATTTTGGATGCAGAGACATTTAAGAAAGAGCTGCCGTATGAAGAACCTGTATATTATAGTGCAGAACGTCTGGATGAAGTTGTGATCCCGAATTCTGGAGCAGGTGTATTGGATATGACAGTGCTGCAGTGGGAAAAAGGAACATACCATGATGCAGAATGGACTGGAGAGAGTGATTTCACAGACGAAGACAACAAGCCAGGAGAGGGTGAGAAGCCGGACGAAGGAGACAAGCCAGGAGAGGGTGAGAAACCGGATGAAGGAGACAAGCCGGGAGAAGGTGAGAAACCAGACGAAGGAGATAAACCAACTGAAGGGGACACCCCAAATGGAAGTGGTCAGGATGATACAGACAGAGATGATGATGTATCAGTAAATCCAAAACCTAGCCAGAATACACAAAAATATCAGGAAATGTTGCAGGCAGAGAAGACTTTATATGATGCAGCATGGAAACAGTCATCTGATAAAGGACAATGGGCATTAGGGACAGATGGTGTATGGAGATTAATCCAGATGGATGGAACTTTGGCAAAGAATAAATGGGTTCAGGCAGATCAGGATTGGTATCATTTTGATCTACAAGGCAATATGCAGATTGGATGGTTCCAAGATGTAGATGGAAAATGGTATTATCTTCATATTTTCTCTGGAAAGATGCAGACTGGTTGGCAGATGATCAATGAGAAGTGGTATTATCTGGATGAATCAACAGGTACATGCCTGATTGATGCCATAACACCAGATGGTAAACATGTAGATGAGACAGGTGCAAGAATAGATTAAATTAGAAATACAAAGTAGTAAAAAAATCCTCTATGTATCATTGTGATACATAGGGGATTTTTCATACGGAGATGGAGGGATTTGAACCCTCGCATCGGAAACCGACCTGCCGCATTTCGAGTGCGGTCCCTTCAACCACTTGGGTACATCTCCAAAATATCATGGTATTCTGAATGAATATCATAAGAAAATATGTCATGTAATTTATAATTATACCAAGAAAAATAATAGGAGTCAACTTTAATTTTTAGCAATTTTTGATGAGTTCTTTGTCAAAAATAATAAGAGAAAACAGATATATTTTGTTACAATAAAAATATCAAAATTCAGTGAAGATATAGAAAAAAAGAAAAAGGAGAGCAATGAGAAATGAGAAGAAAAACAAAACAAATGGCAGCAGTTTTTTTGACTGTTGCAGCTTGCGGCAGTATGGCAGCCTGTTCAGGAGATGCAAAGGAAACTACAGCAATGTCTACTCAAAAAGAGGCTGATTCTGTTGGAACAGAGGCAGCAAAAGAATCCACAGCAGTGCAGAAAGATTCCGAAGATCAAGTGGAAAAACCGGAAAAAATCACTGTGATGATGAATGGAACTGTATTTTCACAGGCAAATGGCAGAGATGCATTTGAAAAAGCTCTTGAAGAAAAATTGGGATTAGATATTGAATTCCAGCAGCCAGATCATGCGGCTTATTATGATAATGTTGCGATGACTTTTGCTGGAGGAGATATCCCAGATGTTATTCTTTTGGGAGGCAGCTATTATTTGAGTTATGCAAAAGAGGGAGCACTCTGGGATATGACAGAGACATGGGAGAATTCTGATCTTGCAAAATCCGGACGTGAAATCAACCAAAATATGTTTGAAAGTTTAAAGGTAGATGGAAAAGTATATGGTTTTTACCCGAGCAAAAATGGTGGTGGGTGTGTAACTTATATTAAGAAAAAATGGTTAGATAATGTAGGATTGGAAGAACCAACAACATGGGAAGAGTACAATAATGTACTAAAGGCATTTACAGAAGGAGATCCTGACGGAAATGGTGTGAATGGTGATACATTTGGAGTGACAGCAGCTGGATTGATTGCTTCAGAAGAACCTTGGGTAATGTATTTGCCAGAATTCTATCAGGATGCATTTCCAGAGTTTTACCAGAATGAGGATGGAGTCTGGGTAGAGGGATTTGGAGAAGACAAGATGGTTAAGGCTTTGGATAGAATGCAGGGAGCATATCAGGCTGGCTATATAGATAAAGAAATTTTGACTAACAAAACATCAGACTGCAGAAATAAATTTTACGATGATAAGTGTGGTGTGTTTACTTATTGGTCAGGTACTTGGGCTTATAATTTAAAGAGTAATTTAGAGGCAAAGGGATTAGATAGTGAATTGATCGCACTTGCACCGATCAAAGAAGTAGGAACATACAAAGATCGTTTCCCAGGCAGTGTTTGGTGTATTACTTCTGAGTGCAAGAATCCAGAAGGAGTTTTCAAATATTTCTTAGAACCTATGCTGGATGGAGGAGACGTTCAGGTACTTTGGACATATGGTGTAAAGGGAGTCCATTGGGATGATAAGGCAGAGACTGTTAAATATGGAGATAAAGAAGAAACCTATGAAGAAGGCGTGTTCCATATGCTGCCAAATGCAGAAAATCCAACTACATTAAATACAAAAAATCATATTGATCCTATGGGAGCAGGAGCAACCTATATTGATAAAGATCCAGGAATTGGTATTGTCAATCCAATTGCAAGAGAATGTCAGGAAAAGTATGATACATGGCAGAGTGCAGCACCACAGTCTCCAGCAACATCAGAAGTATATAATGCTCTTGCAGGTGATTTAAGAGACATGCGTGGGAAAGCTATGACAGAGGTTGTTTTAAATGGTGCTTCAGCACAGGAAACAATCGATAAATATAATCAGGACGCAAAAAGTATTGTAGAAGAAATTCTCGCAGATTTAAATAAATAAGTTTGAAAAAACAGATAAGAAAAAATTTTTTGACAGAAGAAATTGTCTGTTAAGCGATGATGTATATTTTGATACATAAAAAATAGAAAGATAAAAAAGTACCGCTCTATTATCAGCATTGATTGATAGAACGGTACTTTTTGTTAGAGAATTACATCAAAGGAACGAGATATGTTTGATCTGCTGTAATTTCTGTATGCCACAAATGAGTTCCAGTCAGTTCTTCACTGCGATGGTCTGGCTGATGACCTCCCACATAAATCTGATAGGAACCAGAAAGGACATATTTCTCTCCTTGTTCGTTACATAATCCAAAGGAAGTAAGAGGAAGGAAAATAGAAAATTCAATACTTTCTCCGGATTTTAGGAAACATTTTTTTAATCCCTTTAACTGAGCGTTTGGTGTATCAGAAAGATCTGATTTAATATATACTTGAATGGTTTCAGCTCCATCAAATGCTCCAATATTGCTAAGATGTCCTTTCACTGTAATTCCTTTTTCAGACAGGCAGGAATCAGACACAGATAGATCAGAATATTGGAATGTAGTATAAGAAAGACCATATCCAAAAGGAAACAGAGCATCCTGTTTCATATAGCGGTAGGTTCTTCCTTTCATGGAATAATCTGTAAAATCAGGAAGTTCTTCGGTTGTATGGTAGAACGTGATAGGAAGTCGTCCTTCTGGATTTTTTTTGCCAAAGATCAGATTCGCAATGGCACGTCCGCCCTGTGCGCCAGGATACCATCCGGCTAAGATTGCGGAAGCATGTTTTTCAGCTTCTCCGATTGCAAGAGCACTGCCAGAGAGAAGAACAACTATGACAGGTTTACCACTTTCACAGGCAATTTTAAGGATTTCTGACTGAGATCCCGGAAGATTCAGATTTGGCTTATCTCCGCTGGCAAATTCATTTCCCTGATCTCCTTCTTCGCCCTCCAGACCAGCATCCAGTCCAAGACAGCAAATGATAACATCACTTGCATCACAGACAGCCCTAACTTCAGAACGGCGGTCAGAACGTGGGATGATCTCCTTAAACAGATGACATCCCTCAGAATACATGATACGAGCTTGTTTTCCAACTGCCTCACGGATTCCCTCCAGAATTGTGACATATTCTGAGGCAGTTCCTTCATAATTGCCAATAAGGGCTTTTCTGTTATCAGCATTTGGACCGATCACACCGATGGTGTGCAAGGAAGAGAGGTTCAGTGGAAGAATTCCATCATTTTTTAACAATACAGCACATTTTTCTGCTGCTTGAAGATTCAGTGCTTTCATATCATCCGAATCGACCATATCATAAGAAAAATCAGCAAAAGGTGTCGGATCTTTTTCTTCCATGACACCAAGTTTCATTCGAGTGGTGAGAAGATTAGTAACAGCTTCATCCAAACGACTTTCTTGTACCATTCCTTCTTCTACAGCCTGAGTCAGGTAATGGAATAAGTTTCCGCAGTTAAGATCACATCCGTTATTCATGGCAAGAGATACAGATTCAAGAGGACCAGAAGTAACGAGATGTCCCTGATAGAAATCTTTGATCGCCCAACAGTCGGAGACAACATGACCAGAAAAATGCCATTTATTTCGAAGAACTTCTTTTAGCAGATAGGAACTTCCGCAGCAAGGTTCTCCATTTACACGATTATAAGCCCCCATTATAGCTTCTACCTTGCTTTCATGAACACAGGCATAGAATGCTGGAAGATAGGTTTCATAAAGATCCTGAAGGGAGATTTCTGCATTAAATTCATGACGCAGATCCTCTGGACCACTGTGTACTGCAAAATGTTTGGCACAGGCAGCAGCTTTTAGATAAAGTTCATGATGTCCTTGGATACCGTGGATCAGGCGTACAGCCATACGGGAAGTTAAATAGGGATCTTCACCAAAAGTCTCATGACCTCGTCCCCATCGTGGATCACGAAAAATATTGACATTAGGAGTCCAGAATGTCAAACCTTTATAACGACCAGCATCCTGATACTTTTGCTGCATATTATATTTTGCACGTCCTTCTGTAGAAATTGCATCTCCTATGCGTTCCAGAAAATCTTCATCGAAAGTAGCAGCAAGACCGATTGCCTGTGGAAAAACGGTTGCAACGCCGGCTCTGGCAACACCATGAAGCGCTTCATTCCACCAGTTGTAGCTGCGGATTCCCAAATGTGGAATAGCAGGAGCTTCAAAAAGTGTCTGTCCTGTTTTTTCTTCCAGTGTCATTTGTTCTACAAGATCAGCCGCCTGTTTGCGGTATTCCTGTTCTTTTTGTGGGTTTTGAGTCAATTCTATTTTCATACGATCACTCCTTCTTGTATAAATTTCTTTTTTTATCGTATCATGCATATACCAAAGGAGCTACTCGTTTTGTGTGAGGGATTCTGCAAAAATTGCTATTTAAATATTTAGACAGAAAATTTGTAGTTTTTAAATTGTGAGATGAATGGCTATTTTTAGAGTTACAAGATAAAAGTTCAATATATGGAAGAATGCTTTCGTTTTTGCTTTTTACAGTATTATAAATGTACGGCATTATAAATGAATGGAAGAAGAAAATAGAAAATGGTATAATAAAAAATAAGAATTAGGGAAAATAATGAAAAGAAGAAAAAGAAAGAAATGAATCATAGAAAAGAAGAAAAATAAAAGGAGGGAGAAGAAAAAATGATAAAATATTTAGACGGTGTTCTGGAAACTGTGGAGTATAAAGATATGGAAGGAGTCCGTCTGTATATCAATAATTCTACTTTAGATTATCCTCTCCACTGGCATACAGCGATTGAGATTATTATGCCATGTGAAAATCAGTATAGTGTGACAGTAAATGGAAAGAAGACAGTTCTTGAGGAAGGGGATATTTGCATTATTCCACCAGGAGTTCTTCATATTTTGGATTCTCCAAAGACATCAGGAAGAAGAGTGATCATTCAGATGGATCCGGATATGTTATGCAGAATAAAAAATATGGAATTTTTGTTGCCTAGAATGCAGCCAATCCTAGTGATCAGAAAAGAGATGATTGAAAAACTGGCAAAAGAACATAAGGAATTAAAATTGTCAGAATTGTTACTGCAAGCATCAGAAGAATATATAAAAAATGAATTGTTTTCTTCTGCGATGGTCTATTCTATTATGCTGCGTTTTTTTGCGGGGGTAGGAAGCTATTTTGTTGAGAAAAAAATATTTCAGGACTCAGAGGATAAAGAGACTGAGGCAAATATGAATGGATATATAGAAAAGATATTGGGGATCTGTACCTATTTAAAAGAACATTGTACAGAAGAGGTAGATATGGAGCAGGTTGCTCAGATGGCGGGTTTTAGCTATTATCATTTTTCGCGTCTATTCAAACAAATGATGAATATTTCATGTTACCATTATCTCATTCAAAGGCGTTTGGAATATGCAGAAACATTACTTATGGAGCCGTCTGTATCTATAACAGAGGTGGCTATGCGTTCTGGATTTAACAGTATTGCCACATTTAACAGAGTTTTTAAAAAAGAAAAAGGATGCACTCCTTCCGCTTTTCGTCAGTTAAATGTATCTTTTTGGGAAAGCTAGGAAAAATCCGTTGTAGCGGAGGAGCTTTTCTGGTATGATAGTGGAGAAGATAACCTAGGATTATGACTGACTATAAAATACAGGGAAACAGGAGGAATCCGAAATGAAAACGGAAATGGTAAAGGAAATTTTAGGAACAGAAAAGGCAGATATGCTGTTTAGACAGATGTATGGTGTACTGGGAGAGGAGAACAAAAGCAGATATGAGGATGTTGTGAAGGGATTTACTCATAAATTCGGGGAGAAAGATGTTTTGCTGTTCACTTCACCAGGACGTACAGAGATCAGTGGAAATCATACCGATCACAATCATGGAAAGGTTCTGGCAGGAAGTATCAATCTGGACTGTGTTGGAGCAGCAGCAAAGAATGATTCTGGTGAGGTACATATTGTAAGTGCAACATACGATCAGGATTTTACGATCAAATTGACAGATTTAAAACCTAGCGCAAAGATGGCAGGAACGATTGATCTGACAAGAGGAATTCTGGCAGGTTTTGTGGAAAGAGGATATCAGATCGGTGGATTTGATGCATATATCACCAGCAATGTCATTAGTGCGGCAGGAGTCAGTTCATCAGCATCCTATGAGATGCTGATTTGTTCCATGTTGAATGTCTTATACAATGATGGACAGATGGATGTGGTAGATTATGCACATATAGGAAAATATTCAGAGAATAAATTCTGGAACAAGCAGTCAGGACTTTTGGATCAGATGGCATGTGCAGTGGGAGGTTTGATCACGATTGATTTTAAAGATCCAAATGCACCTAAAGTAGAAAAGATTGATTTTGATTTCAGTGCACAGGATCACAGTCTGATCATTGTGCAGACTGGAAAAGGACATGCAGATTTAAGTGAGGACTATTCTTCTGTACCAAATGAAATGAAAGCAGTAGCACGATATTTTGGCAAAGAAGTTTTGGCAGATGTGGATGAGGAATGTGTGATCGCAGAGATTCCGAAGATCCGAAGTGAGGCAGGAGACCGTGCAGTACTGAGAGCACTTCATTTTTATGAGGAAAATAAGAGAGTGGATGCAGAAATAAAGGCATTGAAAGAAAATGATTTTGCATCTTTTTTGGAAAATATCACTGCATCTGGTAATTCTTCATGGAAGTGGCTTCAGAACTGCTTTACAAATCAAGATCCACAGGAACAGGGTATTACTGTGACACTGGCTTTGACAGAGTTGTTTATCCAGCAAAAACAAAGAGGTGCATGTCGTGTTCATGGAGGCGGTTTTGCAGGCGTGATCATGGCGATGCTTCCAAATGATCTGGTGGATGAGTATATTGCATATATTGAGCGTTTTACTGGAAAAGGAAGTGCATATCGGATGATGATCCGTCCATATGGGGCAGTTTGCCTCAGTGAATTGCTGGAAGATTGATTGGTTTACAAAGAGGAAAATGAAATAATATATTAATAAAATAGACTAATAAAGCTATATTAATAAGTAAAACTAATAAATAACCATTACATATTTTAACTGGAAACTCCTATTTACCTGTTATATAATGAAAAAGAGACAAGGGCAGATCAGTCTGAAAAGAAGAAATGGCTGGAATAACACGAGGAGGAATGAAGATGGAATTAGTATCTATCGAAAAGGAACTGAAAGAGAATGCATATCCGGGAAGAGGAATTATTATTGGAAAGACACCGGATGGCTCAAAAGCAGTCACAGCATATTTTATTATGGGACGCAGCAGCAATAGCCGCAACCGTGTTTTTGTGGAGGATGGAGAGGGAATCCGTACACAAGCCTTTGACCCTTCCAAACTGGAAGATCCGAGCCTGATCATTTATGCACCAGTACGTGTATTGGGAAATAAGACGATCGTTACAAATGGAGATCAGACAGATACTATTTATGAGGGAATGGATCATCAGATGACTTTTGAACAGTCTTTGAGAAGCCGTGAATTTGAACCAGATGCGCCAAATTACACCCCTCGCATCTCTGGAATCATGCATATTGAGAATGGAAAATATAATTATGCAATGTCTATCTTAAAGAGTGATAATGGAAGACCAGAATCTTGCTGCCGTTATACCTTTGCATATGAGAATCCGATTGCAGGAGAGGGACATTTTATCCATACATACCGTTGTGACGGCAATCCGCTTCCAAGCTTTGAAGGAGAGCCAAAGAGAATCACGGTATTGGATGATATGGAGCAGTTTGCAGCCCTTTTATGGGATAGTCTGAATGAGGATAATAAAGTTTCTTTGTTTGTACGTTATATTGATATTGCGACAGGAAAATATGAGACAAAGATCATCAATAAAAATAAGTAATCAGTGAACATACAGTGAAAAAAGTGAGGTTGGATTTGTATGAACGAATTAGAGTTAAAATATGGTTGTAACCCAAATCAGAAACCATCCCGCATTTTTATGGAAAATGGTCAGGATCTTCCGATTGAAGTTATTTCAGGAAGACCGGGATATATTAATTTTTTGGATGCGTTAAATGGATGGCAGCTTGTAAAAGAATTGAAAAAAGCAACAGGACTTCCGGCAGCGGCATCTTTTAAACATGTATCACCAGCAGGAGCAGCAGTAGGACTTCCGTTGACAGAAACATTAGCAAAGATTTATTGGGTAGATGATATGGGAGAATTATCTCCTTTGGCAAGCGCTTATGCAAGGGCAAGAGGTGCAGACCGTATGTCTTCTTTTGGTGATTTTATTGCACTTTCCGATGTATGTGATGTGGATACTGCAAGAATTATCAAACGTGAGGTATCAGATGGTGTGATCGCGCCTGGATTTGAGCCAGAAGCGCTGGAAATCCTGAAATCCAAAAAGAATGGAAATTATAATGTGATCCAGATCGATCCAGAATACACTCCAGATCCAATCGAGAGAAAACAGGTATATGGAGTTACATTTGAGCAGGGACGCAATGAACTGGATATTAATGAGGAACTTCTTTCTCATATTGTGACAGCCAATAAAGATCTTCCAGAGGAGGCAAAGAGAGATCTTTTGATTTCCCTTATCACTCTGAAATATACACAGTCTAACTCTGTATGCTATGTAAAAGATGGTCAGGCGATTGGTGTTGGCGCTGGACAGCAGTCAAGAGTACATTGTACAAGACTGGCAGGTCAGAAAGCAGATAACTGGTGGCTGCGTCAGTCTCCACAGGTGTTGTCTTTGCAGTTTGTAGATGGTATTAAGCGTGCAGACCGTGACAATGCGATCGATGTGTATATCGGTGAGGAATACATGGATGTACTGGCTGATGGTGCATGGGAAAGAATCTTTAAGGTAAAACCACCAGTATTTACCAGAGAAGAGAAACGAGCATGGTTGGATAAGATGACTGGTGTA
>CAJMNU010000053.1 GCA_905214855.1 uncultured bacterium
ACATATCCCTACCTATCCCTCTGGACATTGGCTATTTGGATTTGCCTCAAAAAAATATCATCCATTAAAAGATTTAAACGAAACACGCTGGAATATGCGCTCTCTATCCTGCCGTTACTATACCACCACATTACATAAAGGCGCTTTTTATATCCCCGCCTATGTAGAGGAGTTATTAAAAAATGTTGAACGTGAATATTGAAACCTTTTTAAGTTGTGATAAACCATATGAACAGGCATCTACGATCTTATTTGGTGCTCCTTTTGACTCTACCACCTCCTACCGTCCGGGAACTCGTTTTGGAAGTAATGCAATTCGTCGTGAATCCTATGGGATTGAAAGTTACAGTCCCTATCTGGATATGGATCTGGAAGATATCCAAGTCATGGACAGCGGTGACATTGAACTGTGCATTGGAGATACCAAGACTGCCTTACTGCAAATCGAAGAACGCACACGCATTATCTTAGAGGATGGGAAACGTCCCTTTATGCTCGGAGGAGAACATCTGGTGACATTAGGGGCTTTCCGTGCTGTCTTTCAAAAATATCCAAATGTCCATATCATCCACTTTGATGCACATGCAGATTTAAGAGAAGAATATCTGGGGGCTTCCCTCTCCCATGCATGTGTCCTGCGCCGCTGCCATGAACTGGTGGGAGATGGACGTATTTTTCAGTTTGGTATCCGTTCTGGCGACCGTGAAGAATTCCGTTGGGGAAAATCCCATGTAACTACCAATCGTTTCACACTGGATGGTTTGGAAGAAACCTTAAAACAGCTTCAACATGTACCTGTATATTTTACACTGGATCTGGATATTCTTGACCCCAGCATCTTTCCGGGAACTGGTACACCAGAACCGGGGGGAATCACATTTGAGGAGTTGAGAAAAGCCGTTATCTTCGTCTGCAGTCATGCCAATATTGTGGGATGTGATGTCAATGAACTGAGTCCTTCCTATGATCTCAGTGGAGTTTCTACTGCTGTCGCCTGTAAAATTGTCCGTGAAATGCTCTTATCTCTGGAATCTTCCAGATAATATACAAAAGGCACACTGGTTATAAAAGCCAAACCAATATAAAATACAATACAAAATAAGAAAAATGAAACACTACAACACAAATGAAAAACAATAACATCAAAAAGGAGAATGAACTATGAGTAAAGTTTTAGTAATCGGATGCGGCGGTGTTGCTTCTGTTGCAATCCAGAAATGCTGCCAGAACAGCGATGTTTTTACAGAAATCTGTATCGCAAGTCGTACAAAGTCCAAATGTGATGATTTAAAGCAGAAACTGGAAGGAAAAACAGCTACCAAGATCACAACAGAACAGGTGGATGCTGACAATTTACAAGAACTGGTTGCCTTGATCCGAAAAGTACAACCTGATCTGGTTATGAATATCGCTCTTCCATATCAGGATCTTACGATCATGGATGCTTGTCTGGAATGTGGTGTCAACTATATGGATACTGCCAACTATGAACCAGAAAACATTGATGATCCGGCATGGCGTAAAGTATATGAAAAACGTTGTAAAGAAGCTGGCTTTTCCGCTTACTTTGACTACTCCTGGCAGTGGGCTTATAAAGAAAAATTTGAAAAAGCAGGTCTGATCGCTCTTCTTGGTTCTGGTTTCGATCCAGGCGTCACACAGGCTTATTGCGCTTATGCCAAAAAACATCTGTTTGATACCATAGAAACCATTGATATTTTGGACTGCAATGGCGGTGATCATGGTTATCCTTTTGCCACCAACTTCAATCCGGAGATCAACTTGCGTGAAGTTTCTGCGCCAGGTTCTTACTGGGAAGATGGTCACTGGGTGGAGATTCCAGCTATGAGCATAAAAAGAGAATATAATTTTGATCAGGTAGGTCAAAAAGATATGTATCTTCTGCACCATGAAGAGATAGAATCTCTTGCTAAAAATCTCCCAGAAGTAAAACGTATCCGTTTCTTTATGACATTTGGTCAAAGCTACCTGACCCACATGAAATGTCTGGAAAATGTAGGTATGCTTTCCACTACCCCTATTTTATATGAAGGAAAGGAAATTGTACCGATCCAGTTTTTAAAAGCACTTCTCCCAGACCCAGCAAGTCTTGGACCACGCACAGTTGGAAAAACAAATATTGGCTGTATCTTCCAAGGTACAAAAAATGGAGAAAAAAAGACCGCTTATATCTATAATGTATGTGACCATCAGGAGTGTTATCGTGAAGTTGGTTCTCAGGCAATTTCCTACACAACCGGTGTTCCTGCTATGATTGGTGCAATGATGCTCTTAACCGGAAAATGGAACAAACCAGGCGTTTATACTGTAGAAGAATTTGATCCAGATCCATATATGGATGCATTAAATCAGTATGGTCTCCCATGGCAGATTTCGGACCATCCGGTCCTGGTTGACTGATGCCGGCTCTAAATAAGCTGCGTACCCCCTACTTCTTAGTAGACGAAGCGCAGCTTCTCAAAAATTTAACATGTTTAAAAGAAGTATCAAAGCGATCTGGTTGTCATATTCTGCTTGCACAAAAAGCCTTTTCTATGTATGACTCCTATCCTCTGATCCGACAGTATCTTGCTGGTACTACAGCAAGTGGGCTTTATGAAGCACGTTTAGGACATGAAGAATTTGGAAAAGAAACTCATGTATTTTCTCCAGCCTATCGGGAAGATGAATTTGAAGAGCTGCTCCAATATGCAGATCATTTTGTATTTAATTCCCCAAATCAGGTGAAAAAATATGCGCCACGGGTACTTTCCCTTGGTAAGTCCACTGGTCTCCGTGTCAATCCGGAATGTTCTACACAGGAAGGTCATGCCATATACGATCCCTGTGCTCCCGGTTCTCGTCTTGGAACAACATTAAGCAATCTGGATGAATCCATTCTCCCTTTGCTGCATGGACTGCATTTTCACACACTCTGTGAACAAAATTCAGATGATCTGGAAACTACAGTACATGCATTTGAAGAAAAATTTGGGAAATATCTGACAAATATGAAATGGATCAATCTTGGGGGAGGACACCACATTACACGCCCTGACTATGATATCGAACGTCTTATCCGCATCATATGCCATCTCAAAGACACATATCATGTTGAAGTCTATCTGGAACCGGGCGAAGCAGTTGTACTTCAGGCTGGTTTCCTCGTCTCCAGTGTACTGGAGATCATGCACAATGGCATTGACATTGCCATCCTCGACACCTCTGCTGCCTGCCATATGCCAGATGTGTTAGAAATGCCCTATCGTCCTCCTGTCTTTGCAAGCGGAAATCCAAATGAAAAAGATTTCACTTACCGTTTTGCAGGCCCTACCTGTCTGGCAGGAGATATCATTGGAGATTACTCTTTTGATATCCCTCTCAAGGAAGGAGATCTTGTTGTCTTTGAAGATATGGCACTCTACACAATGGTCAAGACCAATACCTTCAATGGAATGCCTCTTCCGTCCATTGCGTGGAGAAACACAGATGGCAGCATACGCATAGTGAATACCTTCGGATATGATGATTTCAAATCCAGATTGTAAATCCGACAAAAAAAACACAGCCAGCTGTTTATATACAAACAGTTGACTGTGTTTCTTTTTTCGTTTTCTCATTTTTTCGTGTATTCTTTTATTTTTTATCTTTTCTCAGTTCTATCACAACATCTCAGCTTTTTATCTATGTCCACTTTCTTTATTCTCCTATTCCAGAAGAATCTTTTTTGCATTTTCATATTTTTCCCTGAAATACTGCAACCGCTCTTCAGAGATCGGAGCACCACAAAATCTTGTCTCATCAGAATTATGACAAAGATCTGCTAACTTTACCCTGCGGGCAGTCTCATTGCTTTTCAATTGTTCCAGATAGTCCCTATATGTCATATCTGGTGTATGTGTCAACAGAGCAACAACTTCTGTTACCTCTTTTGGGAACTCTTTCTTTAGATCTTCCAATGTCACATTCGTATCTTCCACAACATCATGCAAAAGCGCAGCACACACACTAACCTCATCTTCCATCTGCTCCGCAACACAAAATGGATGAAAAATATAGGGTGTACCAGAGACATCATGCTGACCATGATGGGCTTGATAGGCAATCTTCATAGCTTTATTGGTAAGGACAGTGTATATCATGGCTTTTTCCTCCTGAATAGACAAGACAAACAAATCCGACTGGTTACCCAGCATAATTTATAGATTATGATTTTCTTCCTTTTCCTTATCAAAGTACGGATAGTAAGAAATCAATGCCTGTGTACCAAGTTCTCCCATCCCCCTGTCTTCCAATTCCCTGCACATAGTAAGAACTTGATCCAGCACTTTTAGATCTGTTCCCGTCTTCTCTGCTTCTTCAGAAGCAATTGTCATATCCTTAATAAAATGTTTCATAAAAAATCCCGGCTGAAGATCGTCTTTCAAGATTCTGGACGCTACATTCGAAAGCTGGGCACTTCCTGCCGCCCCAGTCGCAATAGAATCCATCATCAGATCAACATCAAGCCCCACTGCTTTCGCATAAGCTAATGCCTCACAAGCACCTGACAAAGCACCTGCAATAGCAATCTGGTTGCACATCTTAGTATGCTGACCATTGCCTGCTTTCCCTTCATAACGTATCGTCTTTCCCATTGCCTCAAAAACAGGAAGACAGGCATCAAAATCTTCTTTTTCCCCACCCACAAGGATTGTCAATGTTCCTGCTTTTGCACCAGAATCTCCGCCAGTCACTGGTGCATCCAAAGCCTTCATGCCACGCTTCTTCGCTTCCTCATAAATCCTTACAGACAGCTGAGGACTTGTGGTTGTCATATCGATCAGGTAAGTTCCAGGGACTGCATGATCCAGAATGCCATTTCCACCAAAATAAATCTCTTCCACATCTTTTGGAAAGCCTACGATCGAAATCACCACATCCTGACCACTCGCACACTCTCGTACTGAGTCACACCAGACCGCTCCCTCATGAAGCAATTCCTGTGCCTTTTCCTTTGTTCTATTATAAACAGAAACCTGATATCCATGTTTCATCAAATTCCTTACCATCGACTTTCCCATAATTCCTGTTCCAATAAATCCAATCTTCTTCACTGTCCATACCTCATTCTTTCTATTAAATACCATTTTCCCAGTGAACTACCCATTTTTTTAAGCCAGTGGGATTGTGGCAGCCTCATTTTAAAACATATGTTCTTTTCTCTTCTATTATATCATATCTCATACAAAATACAATGTTTAACATGTCATTCTCTCATTCTTTTTATTTAAGAAATTTCCACTTTATTTTCCGTTTTATTTTTTGTTCCTGTATGATATACTATACAAACACTGTGCAAATGGCAGAATCAAAAAGATGTTCTGTCTCTCTCTGCCATAGTGCATGAAAAAATCAAGAAAGGTATATTAAGGTAGTATTATGGATTGGATTGAACTATGTAAAGCAATACTATTTGGAGTTGTCGAAGGTATCACAGAATGGCTTCCGATCAGCAGCACTGGACATATGATTTTATTAAATGAATTTATCCGTCTCGATGTATCAGAATCCTTCTATTCCATGTTTCAGGTAGTCATCCAGCTTGGCGCAATTTTGGCTGTCGTCCTGCTATTTTGGAATAAGATCTTTCCATTTGGAAAAAAAAGCAATACACAGCCTATGGCATCGAACGGACTTTTGTCTTATGTAAAAAAAGACAAGATGATCCTCTGGATGAAAATTATTTTTGCCTGCATTCCTGCGGCTGTTGTAGGATTATGTTTTGATGAATACTTTGAAAGTCTGTTTTACAATTATGTCTGTGTGGCAGCAGCTCTTATTGTATTCGGAGTTGCATTTTTAATTATTGAAAACATGCATAAAGGAAAAGAAAGTGCTATTCAATCATTAGAAAGCCTAGACTGGAAAACTGCTTTTTACATTGGTATATTCCAGCTTCTCGCCGCAATCTTTCCGGGTACATCACGTTCCGGTGCAACCATCATTGGCGCTCTGCTTCTTGGGGTTTCCAGAACCGTTGCCGCAGAATTTACATTTTATCTGGCAATTCCTGTTATGTTTGGGGCAAGTCTTTTAAAGATCGTCAAATTTGGCTTTCACTTTACATCTATGGAGACAATTCTCCTTATCACAGCAATGATAACAGCATTTCTGGTATCAGTAGCAGTGATCCGTTTCCTGATGGAATATATCAAGAAACATGACTTTAAGATATTTGGCTGGTATCGCATTGTTCTAGGTATCATTCTTTTAGTCTACTATTTTGCTGGTTCTTTTGCATAAATTTACATATTTACAAAAATCCTTCAAAAATGTTTGTCAAATATCCGACTTTTTCATTTTTCATATTGCACTTTCAAGTCAACAGATGTACAATGAAAGTCACAAACAGATAATTATAAAAAATTCACACAAATACAGGGGAGCTTGAAGACATTCACTGTCTGGACAGGCTGAGAGGAAGGTATGACCTTCGACCCTTTACCTGATGCGGATAATGCCGCCGTAGGAAGTCAAACCAGAAAGTTCTTTTATTTTGCAGGGGATGACCGCGGAGGCTGTCCCCTGTTTTTGTACTGTTATTGCGTACTTTAAGGAGGAACTGATATGTTTGAATCTATTTTTAACAATGTAAGAATTTCCACACCTCTGATCCACAACATTACAAACTATGTCACAGTAAATGATTGCGCTAACATACTTTTAGCATGTGGTGCCTCTCCGATCATGGCAGATGATATCGAAGAAGCTGCTGAGATCACTAGCATTTGTAGCGGTTTAAACATCAATATCGGTACTTTGAATCAACGCACGATTGCTTCTATGTTTGCCGCAGGCAAAACTTCCAACTCACTCCATCATCCTGTTGTATTAGACCCAGTTGGTGCAGGAGCTTCCAAACTTCGCACAGAAACAGCGCTTAAACTTTTAAATGAAGTTCAATTCACAGTAATCCGTGGAAATATCTCAGAAATCAAAACACTTGCGATTGGAACTGGCACGACGAAAGGTGTGGATGCCGATGTGGCAGATAAAGTCACAGAAGACACACTTTCTGAAGCAGTCGCTTTTGCAAAATCATTCTCTGCTCAGACAGGCGCAATCATTGCAATCACTGGAGCAATCGATATTGTTGCTGACTCCCAGAAAGCATATTGCATCCGCAATGGACATCCTATGATGTCCTCCATAACCGGAACTGGATGCCAACTCTCTGCCATAACAGCTGCATTTGTAACAGCGAATCCTAGCGAACCTCTAAAAGCCGCTGCTGCCGCTGTCTGTGCTATGGGACTTGCCGGTGAAATTGCTCATGAACGCTTGACACCTATGGATGGAAATTCTTCTTATCGTAATTATATCATTGATGCAATCTATCATCTCACACCAGAACAATTAGAGAAGGGAGCAAACTATGAAGTGCGATAAGAAATCTATGAGACTCTATGCAGTGACAGACCGTGCATGGGTTGGAAAGCAGACATTATATGAACAGGTAGAATCTGCACTAAAAGGTGGGGCAAGTTGTATCCAATTACGCGAAAAAAAGTTAGATACAAAAGAGTTTCTTCAAGAAGCCATTGAGATCAAAGCTTTATGTGACCAGTATCATGTCCCATTCTTTATCAATGACAATGTAGAAATCGCAATCCAATGCCATGCTGACGGCATCCATGTAGGTCAAAGCGATATGCCAGTCTCCCAAGTACGCCAATTGGTCGGAAAAGATATGATGATCGGAGTATCTGCTCACACAGTAGAGGAAGCCTTGGAAGCTGAAAAAAATGGAGCTGATTGTCTTGGTGTAGGGGCTATGTTCTCTACCACAACCAAAACAGATGCCGATCTTGTAAGCAAGGAAACACTGAAAGATATATGCCACGCAGTACAGATTCCTGTAGTAGCGATCGGAGGTATCCATGAAGGTAACATGATGCAGTTAGCTGGTTGTGGAATAGACGGTGTTGCACTTGTCAGTGCCATTTTCTCTGCTCAGGATATTGAAAAAGAATGTCAAAAACTTCTTCAACTGTCTGAAAAAATGGTTCAGGAATCTCAGTAGCATATGGAAAATGGAAAGGGAATTTATATATGAAACTATGTGGTGCAATTTTTGACTTTGATGGGACTCTCTTTGATTCTATGTCAATCTGGGATACAGCAGGAAGTGACTATCTCCGTTCTATCGGAAAAGAACCAGAACCTCATCTTGCACAGATTCTAAAAACTATGAGTCTTTTTGAATCTGCATCCTATCTTCAAAAAACATATGACATTCCTCTCAACATAGATACCATTATAAAAGGAATCAATCAAACCATTGAAGAGTTTTATTTTTATACCACACAACCCAAAGATGGGGTTTTAGATTTTTTGACAAAATTGCAGAAAAGGGACGTGAAAATGTGTATCGCAACAGCTACAGACCGCTATCTGATCGAAGCTGCCTTGAAACGCTGTAAAATGGATCTGTTTTTTCAAAGTATCTTAACCTGCTCTGAACTTGAACATGGAAAAGGAGAACCGATTATTTTTGAGGAAGCCCTAAATTCTTTACATACAAAAAAAGAAGACACACTTGTTATCGAAGATGCATTTCATGCCATCAAAACCGCAAAAGAAGCTGGTTTTACAACTCTTGCCATCTTTGATGAACATGAAGAGAAACAAGAAGAAATCCGCCAGACCACAGACTTCTTCCTCTTTCGTTTTACAGAAGCAGATTCTTTTTTAGAAAAAAACACTTAATATAGTTCCTCCTTAACATATATGCCCATGTATTTCTTTTTTTAAAGAGACACATGGGCATATATTTCTTTTTGGGAAAGGATATCTATTATATCTGTTCAAACATATCACTCAGTCTTTTTACAGACTGTGCAAGCTGTCTGACCCCATCTAATACATTATCTGCATGAAATCCATTCAAAAACTGGTCTGCTTCCAATGTAAAATATCCACTATAACTAATTTGCTTTAAAGCCTTTACTACCTCCACAAAATCAATATCCATAGAAAATGGAATCTGGTGAGAATCATAATGCCTGTCATTGTCATGGATATGAAGTGCCTGAAGTCTAGAACCCAACTTCTGTATCATTTCAACCGCAGAAGTATTGCATCCTCTCATTTCCGCATGTCCAATATCAAGACACGCCACAAAGAAATCATCATTGACCACATCCAAATGTGCATTAAAACTATCAGGCGTTGCACAGGCAGCAAATGATGCCTGATCTTTCTTCACATCCCAATTCCACATATTTTCTGTGGCAATTTTGACCCCACACGCCTTTGCAAATGGAAGGATCTCCATAAACAGCTCTGCATTTTCCTCTGGACTCCTGTTATTGTCAGGATGGATCACACAGATCTTTCCCCCTGCCTCCGCAGTACATTCAATCGCTCTCTCCAGATATGGTTTTACATTTTTATCAAAAGACGGAAAGGGTGCATGAGATTGATTACAATGAATACCATTATCCATTCCTATTTTTTTTAGTTGGCGCGCAAAATCCAAATATGT
>CAJMNU010000054.1 GCA_905214855.1 uncultured bacterium
AAAGCTGTAACATATTCTTTGTTTTCATTTAACACCTGAAGCAATTCCTTCAACCATTCATCACACTGAGAATAGGCAATCTCACATGCTTTCAATCCAAGGATTCCAGGACCACTCTGTGCCACACGTTCCATGCTCTCCTGAAGTAGAGTTCTCTCTTTTTCATCCGGCACAACAATACAACTTGTTCTCATTCCAGCCAGATTAAATGTCTTACTTGGCGCATAACAAACCATAAGATGCTGTTTGTTCTCTCCAGCTGCAACAGCAGAAGAAGTAAACTGGTGTTCTGGCATTATCAAGTCACAATGAATCTCATCTGAAATCAAAAACAAATTATGTTTTTTACAGATAGATACTACTTTTTCTACTTCCTCTTTTGTCCATACACGTCCTACCGGATTATGAGGATTACAGAAAATCATCATCTTATTTTCTGGCTTCTCTGCTAATTCTTCAAGCAATTCAAAATTGATTGTATATTTTCCCTCTTCATTATTCAAAGGGCATCTTACCAGAGTACGCTCTGTCTTCTGAATCGCATTATAAAATGGGTAGTATACTGGTGTCAGCAGAATCACACCATCTCCCGGTTCAGTAAAGCTAAGAACTCCGTGGAAAAATGCACTTACAACCCCTGATGTGAATACCAGCCATTCTTTTTTAGCTTCCCAACCATATCTGCGAGAAATCCAGTTTGTCACGATATCTCTTAATTTTTCTGTAGGTTTAGGATATCCCAAAACGACTTCATCCAAAAATGCCTTTAATCCTTCTATAATTTCAGGCGGATTTTTAAACTCCATATCTGCCACAGAAAAAGGCACAATGTTTTCAGGAACCTTAGGATTGCTCTCCTTCATCATATCCCATTTTACAGCACCTTGCTCCCAGCGATTCACTAATGTTTCAAAATCGTATCTCATGATGTAACATCCTCCTTAGAATACTATTCGCTTTCCGATTTGTAGTATATCATGTTCCTGCTTATATTTCTATCCATTTTGTTTGCTTCTAGGAGAATTTCAAGCATTTTTACCAGACTGTCTTTCACCTTATTATTCTATTTTTCATACTCCATAGAATTACCTATCATATCCAAAAAATCCTCTATCAAAAGCAGTCCAACTGGTCCTAACAAAAATCCCCATATTCCAAAAAGAAGCAGCCCAACATACATTGATATCAAAGTCTCAAGAGGTGTCAGCCCCACCTCATTTCCCATCCATTTTGTCTCCAAAATTTCTCTCAAAGCATAGCAGATTCCATAAATGAAAAGCAAACCTCCCGCCATCTTCCAATCTTTTTGTAGTATACTCACTAAAATCCACGGAACAAAGATTGTCCCTGTTCCAAAAATTGGCAGAGCATCCACAATACCAATGACCACTCCAAGTAGAAGATAATAAGGATTTTTCATCAAAAAAAGCCCCACAGAACAGACAAATGCCGTACCTGCCATAATAATCCCCTGTGTCTTTACATATGCCTTTCCCACTCTGACGACTCTGCTTCCAATTAACGCAAATTCCTGACGAAATAAAGACTGTTCTCTTTTCTTTCTTAAATCTTCCATCTCCTGTAAAGACAAAATGGCTGCCATCAAGGTGACAAAGATCACAGCCACTATTTGTACTGTTCGCTGAAATAAAATCATAGAATTTCCAACCAAATAAGGCATTACTTCCTTTCTGGCATAAGAAATAGCATCTAAAATGCTTTCCCTTACCAAAATTGGTATTACCCCACTCTTTATATGAAAAACTTCTTCTATTTTACAACATATTCTCATCAATTCCCGATCTAATGTTTCCAAAATAATCGGAAATTCGATTGATAAATGCTGTATTTCCTCCAACAATTTACATCCGCCAAGATAACAGATCGCTCCAATCAAACCAATCATCCATATTAAAAGAAGCATAGCTGCCACTGCTATGGGAAAATAATATTTTTTTCCTTTCCAAACCCAATAAACATTTTCATGTACTCTCATGACTGGTTCTTTCAAAAAAAGTGCAATCCCATATCCAACTAAAAAAGGAACTACAAGGGGCAGTAAATATTTCAAACTAACATACACCGCCCCAGTAATTCCCACAATTGATGCAATTTTCTTCAGTTTTTCACTTGGCTTTTCCATGGACTCACCCGTTTCTGTTTTGTACTTCTTTTGTACACTCATAGTATCGGTCATTTTTTTATTTTCTATACAACCAATAAACTAAAACAAATTTGGTATCATCCACTCAGTAGTCAACTACCCATCCCCTAAAGAGAATGGACTTCTAAAAGACTAACGCCCTTATTTATGAAAACTTTTTATCCAAAAATTCTCCATCCACAGATAAAATTACTTCTCCACCAAGAACTCAGGCTTCGATAAACAACCTTACCATTACCAGAAGAAGCATCTACTACCATTCCGCCTCCTGCTGCAATTCCTACATGTCCTCTTACAACAACAATATCTCCTGCCTGTAAACTGTTGAAATTCGTGATTTTTTCATATCTTCCCACATTTCTCCAACCAGCAGATGTCAAATAGCTTTGTTTTACACCAGCCTGATTCAAACACCAATATACAAATCCTGAACAGTCAAACTGGTTTGGTCCTTTTGCTCCCCATACATATGGGCTTCCCAACTTAGATTTTGCAATAGAAACCAAACGAGATGCGCCTCCGGATGAAGAGATCGTACTTCCTCCTGAAGTTCCTCCTGAATTATTGTTATTATTTTTTGAATTATTATTTTTTGAGTTATTGTTTTTTGAACTATTATTACTATTAGAATTATTATTGGAAGTAGATGGTCTCGATGAAGCTCTTGAAGGTGCTTTTTTTACATCACTTCCAGTCAATTTATTGATCGTAGCCACTCCTGCCAGACCATCCGATACCAGACCATTCGTAGACTGGAATGTCTTAACCGCCTGCTCTGTTACTTCTCCATAATATCCTGTTACATTACCTGAATACAGATATCCGTATTTACTTAAAAGCTGCTGTATCTTTACAACCTGCTCACTCTCATCTCCCAGACGAAGTCCGTTTGGTGTTGCACTGCTGCTATTTAATGCTATACGGGTAGAAGGTCCAAGATAACCATCTACAATCTGATCATTACGTGACTGGAACTGCTTTACTGCAATCACTGTGTCATTGCCGTATGTACCATCTGGTTCTGTTGTCAAATATCCAAGTTCTTTCAATCTCTTTTGGCTTTCTAAAACAACCTCACTTTTTTCTCCATATGCAAGCATATTGGGTTTGATCTCATCACTATATAAAAGATTAAATGTTTCTTTCCCTACTTTACCATCCTCTTTGATATTATTGACACTCTGAAGTTTTTTTACTGCTGCTTCTGTAGAGTCACCGAAATTTCCAGTTACCATATTAGCAGATGCCAAATATCCCAATTCATAAAGACGTTGTTGGATCTGATAAATATCATCTCCAGAAACTCCATTTTCTACCATATAATACTTTGCATCTGGAGACATAATTGCCTGAAAAGTTGCCGCTCCAACAACACCATCTTGAGCAAGTTCATACTGTCGCTGAAACTTCATAACTGATGCTTTGGTGGTTTCACCAAAATAATTTGTTGGTTCATCGTTATCCATAAATCCCAACTCCATCAATCTTTCCTGAAGCATTGCTACTACAGAATGTCTCACACCAATCCTTAAATATTCTGGTGCGGCATCTTCTGTCTCCTCTGTCTCTTCTGCCGCCTCCAAAGTCAAAGTCTCTGGTTCAGATGTACTCTCAGAATCATCCCTCGCTCTTGTTGCAATGGTCTCATATGCAGTTTGAGTGGAACATCCTGCTGAAGCACACAGTACTCCTGCTGTTATGACAGCCACACACGCTTTTCTCCAAAAGTTTCTCCATTCCATTATATAATCCTCTCATTGCTATGATTCTCTACACACAAAAGTTCCGTTCCTATATTACAACAATCTTTATAAAAATTGCAACTAGATACCTGATTTTCTGTCAGAATTAATCGAATCGTAAGATATCATCTTCATCAATATTTTGATTTTCACGATATTGTCTCCAGACATTTTCAAAAAAATCATCTTCATTTGGAATTTGTCTCACATTTCTCCACCGAAATGAACATGTTTTCTTTTCTTTGTAATATGTCACTTCTTGTATTTGAGAAGATAATTCCCCTTCATCTAAAACAAAACGGAATTTTTCTGGCATCTCCTCCATTGATTTCTCTCCTGAAGGATCTGTATATAAAGCACTTCCTCGACTCTTTCCTCCATGTTTTTTGTAATCTTCCATTGCACACACATAGACATATTGACTGATTAAAACATCTCTCAAACAAAATATCTTCCAAATATCATCCACTCTTTTTACATATACGCTTTTTGAAAATCTCTTGAGTTCATTTTCCAAAATTTTAGCAGTTTTCTGAAGCATCTGACTGTCTCTGACCGCAGCTGCCACATCGCTCATTCTTCTAGCTGCTTTATCCCAAAATTCTCCTGCCTCTTTATAGTTATCCTCTTTATAACTATCTTTCTTATAATTATCTTCGCTATAATTGTCTTCGCTATAATTGTCTTCCTTTTTTAATATCTGCTCTTTGTTCTTACCTATTTCCAATGCATGATATGCCATTTCTTTCATATCATCAATCTCTTTAGAAAACATTGTTTCAAGTTGTTCCAATGGTATCTTATCGGAAAGTCTTCCTCTCTCTCTCGCTGCAATATATTCTGCCGCTCTAAAAGCCCCTACCTGTCCTGCATTTAGGGCGCTTCCGCCTGGTCTATGAATTCCATGAGTCGCACTTACTTCTCCTACTGCAAAAAAACCTTTGATATTAGTCTGCCACCATGAATCCACTGCCAGACCTCCATTATTATGTTGTGCACAAAGAGCGATCTCTAATGGTTCTTTTTCTAAATCAATCCCATGATCTTTATAAAATTCAACAGCTGGGGCGTTCATGTGCCGCAGCCGCTCTATTGGAGTTCCAAAACATGCACCTGCCTGTTTCAAATACTGCCTTGCTTCGTCTCCCATCTCACTATAATTCAGTTCTTTTTTTTCCATGGGATTTTTTCTATAATCTAAGAATACTTTTCTTCCTTTTAATGTTTCTCTATATACCAATAAATCAATCCTAGAAGAACCCTGTATTGCCTTTCTGACATCAAATGGCCATTGGTATCCCTTCAAAAACAAATTAGTAAGCATCTCTCCATCATTTGTAAATGCTTCTGTTAAAAATTCTTTCTCGTCCTCACCATTTTTACTAACAGAATATACTCTTGGCAATGCCTGCATATAAGTTCCTGAGACATTCCACCTTGGATCTACAGAGGCTATCCCATATTGCCATTCTGTTACATTTTTACCATGTACTCCTGCCTCCAAAGCCATACCTGTAGCTCCATGATGTCCCTTCGGATATACACTGTCTGCATATATCCCTGCCGGTCCTCCAACTGCATAAATCAAATTTTTACAGAAAAATTCTGCAAACTCAATTTTACCCTTTTCCAATTTACTGCGATCTAAACAAAGAATACCGTAGATCCTCTCTTTTTTTACTAAAATTTTTATAACCTGATAACCATCAAAAACTGGGATCTGCATTCTCATCACAGATTTTTCCAAAGATTCTGTCATAATCTTAGAGGTATATGGTCCAGCACTCGTCGCACGCCGCCTTGGATCATGATCTGTTTTATATCCAATATATTCCCCATATCTGTTTTTGGGAAATGGAACACCCAAATCCACCAATTTGAAAAAACATTTTGCTGACAATGCAGCTTCACACAGTGCCAGATCTCCATCCACACATCCACCTGCAAATAATGTTTCAGCCATCTCTTTTACGCTGTCTCCCTCTCCCCCTGAAAGAGTCAGTTTATAATAAGTCTGTTTATCTGAGCCTGTATTTCTGGAAGTTCCCGCATTCCTATCTTCTGTTACAACACAAATATCACTCTGTCCCAAATGGAACAAGGAATCCGCTGCATTCCACCCAGATGCTCCAGTTCCCACGATCACTGTATTATATTCATATTGTTTCATCACATTTCTCCCTGTCAATATCTAAACTCTCAATCCTACAATCTTTTTATATGAAATCCTCCATCCACATCCAGATAACTTCCTGTTGTATACAAACATTCATCCCCAGCAAAAAAAGCAACTGCATTTGCTACATCTTCTGGAGTTCCCCAACGTGCGATCGGAAAAGCTCCAGATGCAAACAAAGCATCATATTTTTCAGTCACTGTACTTGTCATATCTGTACGGATCACACCTGGACGGACTTCATGAACCAAAATTCCCTCTGGAGCTAAGCGGTCTGCATATAATTTAGTCAGCATAGATACCCCAGCTTTTGATATACAATATTCTCCTCTCCCTGTTGAAGAAACTTCTGCTGAACATGAAGAAATATTAATGATCGTTCCTCTTTTTCTGCCCTCTATATCTTGCTTTAACATTTGTTTTGCCACAAGTTGTGTTAAAAACATATTACTTTTTGTATTGATTGTAATGACTCTGTCAAAACTTTCCTCTGACATCTCCAATAAATCCTGTCTTACTTTAGGAGCAACCCCTGCGTTATTTACTAAAACATGAACTGCTCCAAAATGTTGTAATGTCTCATCTAATAATCTTTCTCTATCCTCTTGTCTGCTGATATCTCCACTGACATACAACCAATCTATCCCCTCTTTGGAGAGTTCATCTAATATACTTCTACATTCCTGTTCTGGTCTTGTAGCCATTAAGACTACCTGAAACCCATTCAACCCCAATTTCTTTGCAATCGCAAGTCCAATTCCCCGACTTGCTCCTGTTATAATCGCTGTTTTCCTCATAATCTTCATCCTACCTCATCCTATGTTAAAAATATCAAAACCTTCTCCCTCTGGTTCTTCATGAAATACCATTTTTTGTCCACTCTTAGGATGAAAAAAAGATAATTGGCAAGCAAATAAAGCCAGTTCTCTTCCTTCTCCTCCATATTTTCTATCTCCAAACAGTGGAGTTCCATGTCCTGCAAACTGTACTCGTATCTGATGATGTCTTCCTGTTTTTAATAGGATAGATATCAAAAACAAATCCATTTCATTTTTCTGACCTTGTTTTATGATCTCATAAAATAATTCTGCCCGTTTTGCCCCTTGTGTTTTTTCTGGCACAATTCTGGAAGTATTTGTTTTTCCATCCTTTAATAAATAATCTATATAGTTTCCCTGCTCTTGCTCTGGTTTTCCACAAACCACTGCCATGTATTTCTTCTCCATCTTTCCTTCTTGAATCTGAGAAGATAGATCTTTTGCTGCTTTTGGTGTTTTGGCATAAACCAAAATCCCTCCTACTGGTTTATCCAGTCTATGTATCACGCCTACATAAGGTTCTTTCCCCTGCCGTTGTGAACGATACAGATAATTTTTAATCATACTGACCATATCTGCTTCCAGTCCTCTGCTGCTCTGTGATTCTATTCCTGCTGGTTTTTTCACCACCAAAATATCACTGTCTTCATATAATATCTTCATAAATATTACCTTTCTAAATGCTCTATTGACCGTTATGTTCCCTCTCCATTCCTAAAGGTAGGGAATTTATCCCTTAAAATTTCTCCTTGAATGAGTCAGTATATTTTTCTTTTTAATGATTGAAGATTTTAATTTTGAGTGTTATCCTTAAATATGATTATGAACTCCAAACCTTCTAAATGTATTTATGAGATGCTAATACACTTGTTTAAGAAGTTGGATATTTAAGTTTAAAACAATTTATTTTTTCAGAAAGGATTTAAAAATGGTAACGTACAACAGTCTTTTTCAACTACAGATCATGATGTTTCTTTTAATCGCCATTGGTTATGTTCTTGGCAAAAAAAACATTATAACCAAAGAAGGTCGCAAATCTATCACAGACTTAATCATTCATGTGATCCTTCCCTGTAACATCATTGTCTCTTTTTTTATTGAAATGAATCTTCATATTTTAACATCCTGTTTTGTCATCTTTTTGCTTTCTATCGGAATTCAACTTTTTTCCACTTTTGTTGGGAAATACTTTTATCCTCATGCCAATGAACGTATGCTTCCTGTTCTGCGCTATGCTACCATATGTTCTAATGGCGGTTTTATGGGAAATCCATTAGTAGAAGGTATTTATGGAAGTCAGGGACTTCTCTATGCATCTATCTACCTCATTCCCCAAAGAATTGTTATGTGGTCAGCTGGTTTATCCTGCTTTACTAAAGCCAAAGGAAAAGAAGTTATTAAAAAAGTAATCACACATCCCTGTATTATTGCGGTTGCAATTGGTCTTTTTTTTATGATAACCCAGATTTCCCTTCCTGTTTCCTTTGAGAAAACATTGCGTACTCTAAGTGGATGTACAACTTCTCTCTCTATGATAATCATAGGTGTTATTTTATCAGAGATCAATGCTAAAACTATCTTCTCTAAAATGAACGCATATTATTGCTTTATACGCTTGATCCTTTTTCCAGCCATTGTGCTAAGTATAGGTATGATCCTTCATCTTGATCCGCTTGTCACAGCTGTTTCTGTTGTCTTATCCGGAATGCCAGCTGGAACTACCACTGCCATTTTAGCTGCAAAATATGATGGCGATGCTCATTTTGCCGTAAAATGTGTTTTTCTTTCCACCTTACTCTCCCTTATCACCATTCCTTTATGGTGTATGATAATGGAGCTTGTCCTAGTTTTATGATTACCATGTCTAAAATCGTAACACAACTACGCTTCAAGCATGATTTCAAAGCAAACTCCTATAGGCAGTTTAAGGCTATTCACAAAGCTCTATCCCTAAGGAACTATATAGAATCAATATACAAAACTTATCGACCATGTCAATGATTTTACGAAAATATAAAGAACTTGTAACTACCCATCCACAGATAATACAAAGGAGAAAATAATGTCTACCAAAAACAAAGTACAAGATTTAACACAAGGCAATGTTACAAAGCAATTGATTCTATACGCACTTCCGCTCATTGCCACCAATCTTCTTCAGTCTATTTACAGCATTGCTGATCTTTTGATCGCAGGACATACTGTTGGAAGTGTAGGATTATCGGCTATCAATAATTCCAGTCAGGTTATGACTCTTGTTACAAAAATTGCCATTGGCTTATCTGTTGGCGGCAGTATTCTGGTAGGTCAATACTTTGGCGCTAAAAACAAAGACGGTCAAAAAGAAGCAGTTAAAACACTTTTTCGGCTTTGCGGGCTTGTCGGTCTTATATGTACATTCCTTCTTACTCTTTTCAGCAAACAATTACTATTGCTTCTTGATGCTCCAGCTCTCCGTCAACTACCCACGACCTAAAGGTCATGGGCTTGTAACTGCC
>CAJMNU010000055.1 GCA_905214855.1 uncultured bacterium
TAAGATGGAGCAGGAACAGATCAATCAGGTTTTGGTAGAAAAAGGAATGGAAGGAAAGAGAGTAGTGCGCTTAAAAGGCGGAGATCCATTTTTATTTGGAAGAGGAGCAGAAGAGCTGGAAGCATTGCTTGCAGCAGATATTCCATTTGAAGTAGTTCCGGGGGTATCTTCTGCGGTGGCAGTACCGGCTTATGCTGGAATTCCAGTAACACATAGGGAATATACCCCCTCGTTGCATATTGTGACTGCACATCGCAAACGGGGAAATTCACAGGGAATTGATTTTAAGGCATTGGCAGCATTGGGAGATGTGACATTGGTATTTTTTATGGGAGTAGGCGCTTTGAAAGAAATCTCAGAGGGGCTGATAGAGGCTGGAGTGGAGAAGGACAGACCGTCAGCAGTCATTGAGAATGGAACTAGATGGAATCAGCGTGTTATCACAGCCCCATTGTGGAATCTTCCCCAGAAAGCAAAAGAAGCAGAGATTAAGACTCCGGGATTGATTTTGGTGGGAAGTGTCTGTAGTCTGGCAGAACGCTTTCACTGGAAAGACAGACAACCTCTTGGAAGACAACGTATCTGGGTAGTCCGTCCAAGAGAAAAAGAGTCAGAGCTTGCAAAAAAATTGAGGGAACTTGGGGCTGAGGTGATGGAATGTCCTGCTACTTCTCTGCATTTTCTTTCATCAGGAGAAGAAATTAGAAAAAGGTTGGATGAAGCAGAAAAAGGGCAGTTTCAATGGATTTTATTTACCAGTGCAGCTGGGGTAGACTCATTTTTTCAAATGTGGATAGAAGCAGGAAAAGATATAAGGAATCTTGTGGAGAGTAAGATTGGCACAGTTGGGAGTGCGACATCCCGTGCATTGAGGCGTTATGGGATCTGTGCAGACTACGAGGCAACAGAGGCATATGGGAGTGTTTTGGGAAAAGAGATAGCAAAACAGTGCAGTAAGGGGAGTCAGATCCTGATCTGTCTGCCACAGGGAGTAGAGAGTGACGCAGAAAAGTATCTGATAGCAGGTGGATGCGAGATTGTAAGAATGGAATTGTATCAGATTGAGGAGAAAACAGGATTTTGGAGGGATATTTCAGGGTTACAGATTCTTCCTGATGATATTGCAATGTTTGCGAGTGCATCTTCTGTGCGGGCATTTGCGGGGCAGATGGAAGGAGAAGAATTGTCTTGTCTGAAAACAGTATGTATTGGAAGAAAAACTTTGGAGGAAGCCCAAAAATTTGGTATGGATGCAGTACAGTCGGATCATGTGACGATTGACAGTATGATAGATAAGGTGCTGGAGCTAAAAAAACGGTAGTGAAAACACAAAAAAATGGTAGAAATCACAAAAAAAAGAGAATACACTATATTTCAGTAGAAAATTGACTGGGAAAGAAGAAAATAGGGAGGAAACAGGATGAAGAAGAATCAGTGGCAGGGGTTTGATATGGAAGAGTGGCAGGAATGTCTGCGCACTGCTTTATATCAGGCATGGCAGGAATTGATGGAAGAATATGATGAGGTATATGCGATTTCTCTGATGGCTTCCCCAGATCTTTGGTCATTTGGGATCGCAGCGAACACAAAGAGTTATCTTTTGGAACAGGCAGGAAGTGAGCAGTCAGAGGACTTCTTCTATTACAAATATGCGGAGGAAGAATGGGGGATTGCAGATGCAGCAGCAGAAGAGTTTGAGGATGTTTCAGAAGGCGTGAGGACATTTTTGGACGAATATGGAGACAGATTTCTTGATCAGGAAGAAGGATGCCTGACAGAAGAATATCAGACATTCCGTAATGAGTTATTTGGAACTTGTCTTCGTACACTGATGGAGGTAAAAGAGGAGCTGGAAGGATCATCAAAGATCGCATGGAATTTCTATGTCAAAGACTTTTTTGAAGTGGAAGATATGGAAGTTTTATATCGAATACTGAATGAGGATGAGAAGAGAGTAGAAGAATTTTGTTCTATTTTGGATTATCAGGTTTGATGATGATTTCAGAAAAGTATAGGAGAATGGCACAATGCGTGAATTGATTTCGCAATATATCAAGCCATTTTATCCGAGAATGGCATTGGGATTTTTGATTAAATTTATCGGAACTATCATGGATCTGTTCCTGCCATGGATCCTCGCCTATATGATAGATACCATTATTCCATTAGGAGACTGGAAAAGGGTGATACGATGGGGATTTGTCATGCTGTTTTGTTCTGTTGTAGCAGCAGTGGGAACTATGACAGCAAATCGTATGGCATCCAAGGTAGGATGTGATGCGGCAAAGGTGATCCGACATGATCTGTTTGAGAAGATAATGTATCTTTCCAATAGAGATACCGATTTTTGGACAAAGCCATCGTTGATCTCCCGCTTAACGACAGATTCCTATAATATCCAGCAGGCGATCAGCCGTCTGCAAAGACTTGGAGTTCGAGCACCAATTCTTTTGGTGGGCGGACTTATTATGACGCTGACATTGGACTGGGTTCTTGCCGGGGTATTGCTTTGCATCATGCCTGTTTTAGCAGCAATCATGTTTTTTGTATCAAAAAAGAGTATTCCAATGTATTTAAGTCTTCAGGAGTCAGTTGACCGATTTGTACGTCTGATACGTGAGGATATTTCTGGGATCAGAGTGATAAAGGCATTATCCAAGGGAGAGGAAGAAGCGGCACGTTTTGAAGAGATCAATGCTGAAGTTGTGGAAAAAGAGAAAAAAGCGGGAATGTTGATGGCGGTGACAGATCCTTCTATGAATGTCCTATTGAATGTAGGGCTGGTATTAGTGGTCATTGTAGGGGCATATCGTGTCAATGCAGGAACAAGTGAGGTCGGAAAGATTCTGGCTTTTCTGACCTATTTTGCAATTATCCTAAATGCGATGCTTTCCATGTCTAAGATGTTTGTTTTACTTTCTAAATCAGTGGCATCCAGTGACAGAATCATGAGTGTTTTACACTCAAAGGATGAGAGAGCATTGAAGGAAGAGGCAGAGGAATGGGAAAAGATCTATGATGAGAAAACAGAAAATAAGAAAACAGAAAATGAGGAAACTACAGTACCTCCTGCTTTGGAATTTTCCCATGTTACGTTTTCTTATAATGGTGTACAGCCGAATCTATGTGATATTAGTTTTGTCATTCAAAAAGGTGAGACATTGGGGATCATTGGGCAGACAGGTTCTGGAAAGAGTACGATAGCCAATTTGTTGATGCGTTTTTATGATGTGGATGAAGGACAGATACGTATAGATGGCAAAGATGTGAAACAAATTCCCTATGGAGAACTGCGCAGCAGATTTGGTGTGGTTTTTCAGAATGATGTGATTTTTGAAAATACGATTTTGGAGAATGTAAGACTGGGGCGGGATTTGAATGAACAACAGGTTCAGGAAGCTCTTTTGTATGCAAAAGCCAGTGAATTTGTAGAAAAAAAGGGAAAGCAGATGCAGGAACAGTTGGATATCAAGGGAGCGAATCTGTCAGGAGGTCAGAAACAGCGTGTACTGATCGCAAGAGCACTTGCAGCACATCCGGATTTTCTGATCCTAGATGATTCTTCCAGTGCCCTTGATTATAAAACAGATGCTGCACTGCGTCAGGAGATGAAAGAACATTTTGCTGATACGACAACTGTGATCATTGCACAGAGGATCAGTTCTATTTTGCACGCAGATTACATTTTAGTGATAGAGGATGGAAATATGATCGGGTATGGGACACATCAGGAATTGCTTGGGAATTGTGAATTGTATCAGGAGATCAGCGCCTCACAGATGGGGGAGGAATAGTGTATGGCAAGGGAGCGTGATAAAAAGAAATTTGACAGACCAAAGGATAGAAAAGGGACAATTCTGCGGCTTGGCAAATATATGATGAAATACAAGTGGATGCTTGGTGGAGCGATGTTTTTAAATTTGATCGGAAATCTTTTGGCATTGGTTGGACCAATGCTTTCAGGATATGCAGTAGATGCCATTGAGCCGGGAATGGGTAAAGTGCATATCCTGAAAGCATTTGAAAAAGTGTTTTATTATGCAGGATGGATGATCGTATTTTATATGATATCCGCCCTTCTTACATATGGTCTAAGGGTTCTTATGCTGATCATCAGCCGAAAAGTAGTGTTTCAGATGAGAAAGGATGTGTTTGAGCAGCTTTTGCGCCTTCCAGTAGGATATTTTGATGTCCATCAGACAGGAGATATCCTTAGCCGGATCAGCTATGATATTGATACAGTCAATACCTCACTTTCCAATGATCTGATCCAGATGCTGACAACGGCTGTTACTGTAGTCGGTGCGTTTTGTATGATGATCGTGGTATCTCCAAGATTGGTATTCATTTTTTGTGTTACTGTTCCAATGTCTATGTGTATTACCCGATTTTTTGCAAAAAAGACCAGACCTCTTTATCGGCTTCGCTCCAGCAAGCTGGGAGAGATGAATGGGTTTGTGGAAGAGATGATTACAGGACAGAAAACATTGAAAGCATACCATCAGGAAGCCAATACGGTACACGATTTTGATAAGGTCAATACACAGGCGGCAGATGCATATTACAAGGCAGAATATTGGAGTGTGGTTGGAGTGATGGTTAATTTTATCAACAATCTCTCTCTTACTTTGATCAGTGTATTTGGAGCTTTGCTGTATCTGGCAGGGCAGATGTCTATTGGAAGTATTTCTTCTTTTGTCCTGTATTCCAGAAAGTTTTCAGGACCGATCAACGAGGCAGCCAATATCATTAATGAACTCCAGTCAGCTCTTGCAGCAGCAGAACGAGTATTTCGAATGATAGATGAGCCGGCAGAGAAAGTGGATGCAGCAGATGCAGAAGAATTGAAACAGGTGGTTGGTGAGGTGGAGTTTTCCCATGTATCGTTTGGATACCAGCCGGGACAGCGGATCTTGCATGACTTAAATCTTAAAGTAGAGTCGGGAAAGACGATCGCTATTGTTGGTCCAACTGGAGCTGGAAAAACGACTTTGATCAATCTTTTGATGAGGTTCTATGATGTAGATGAGGGAAAGATCTGTGTAGATGGAAAGGATATTACAAAAATCACCAGAGACAGTCTGAGAAGAGCGTATGCGATGGTACTACAGGATACATGGCTGTTTACAGGAACGATTTATGAAAACCTTGCTTATGGGAAGCCTGAGGCATCAAGAGAGGAAGTGGAGGCAGCAACAAAAGCAGCACATATCCATTCTTTTATCCAGCATTTGCCAAATGGATATGATACTATTTTAAGTGATGAAGGAACGAATATTTCAAAAGGTCAAAAACAGCTTCTCACCATTGCCCGTGCAATGCTTCTTGATTCCAGAATGCTGATTTTAGATGAGGCAACTTCCAACGTGGATACCAGAACAGAAATCCGCATTCAAAAGGCAATGTTGAAGTTGATGGAGGGAAAGACCTGTTTTGTGATCGCACATCGTTTGTCCACGATCCGCCATGCAGACTGGATTCTTGTAGTAGATCATGGTGAGGTGGTAGAACAGGGAACACATGAGAGCTTAATGGAAAAAAGAGGGTTTTACAGACAATTGTATCAGGCTCAATTTGAATAAAAAGAGAAAAAGAGCTCTTTTTTATTGTAAAAAGGAGAGATAGGACAAAAAAATGCCATAAGCGGGACAAATAATGCCTAGCAGCAAAGACAAGAATCCTGTATAATGAAATTAAATGTAAGCGCTTCCAAGCTGAGAGAAGTGGCTTTTTTATGGCAGTAAAAAAACATGTTTTTGATCTGACCATAAAGCAGATGGAAGGATAGAGTGTTGCTGTAGAGGAAGTAATATGGATTATGTTAGGGACAGGACATGCCACAGAGCGAAACTGTGCCGGAAAGGACATGAGAGGATGAATACGAAGAGATTATGGGAATCTGATTTAGGAGAAGGTTTTTTTAGGAATCCAGTTTTATTTACAGACTATTCGGATCCGGATGTGATCCGTGTGGGGGACACATATTATATGACAGCCTCCAGCTTTAGCTGTGTACCGGGACTACCGATCTTGGTATCAAAAGATCTGGTGAATTGGGATCTGGTAAACTATGCGATAAAAACAGGAATTCCGGCATCAGGATATGAAAAGCCACGTCATGGCTGTGGTATCTGGGCACCAAGCCTGCGTTACCATGATGGAAAATTTTGGATTTTTGTAGGAATGCCGGATGAAGGAATCTTTGTGACCAGTGCAGAAGATCCTTTTGGTGAATGGAGTCCTTTGACATGTATTTGGGAAGGAAAGGGTTATATAGATCCATGTCCTGTGTGGCTGGAAGATGGCAGAGCGTTTGTAGTACATGCCTATGCAAAGAGCAGGATCGGATTTAAGAGCCGCCTTGGAGTTTTTGAGATGACTCCAGATTGTACAAAAGCGATCAGTGAGGATACGATCATATTTGATGGGGAGAAGACAGACCCGCAGCAGATCACGATTGAAGGACCTAAGGTGTATGTAAGAGATGGTAAGATTTACATATTGTCTCCAGCAGGTGGGGTTCGTCCGGGTTGGGAAGTAGCACTGCGTGCAAACGATATTTATGGTCCATATGAATTCCAGATCGTTCTGCATCAGGGAGCTGCAAGAGTCAATGGACCTCATCAGGGTGCGCTCATTGATACACCAGATGGAAAAGAAGAGTGGTTTTTCCATTTTCAGGACCGTGGCGTATATGGAAGAATCTGTCATTTACAAAAAGTAGAGTGGAAAGAGGGATGGCCAGTTATGGGCATCCATACGGAAGATTTTTGTGGTGAGCCGTCTTATGTATATAAGAAACCATCAGGATGTCCAAAAGATGTGATGCATGAGCCATCCTCCAGTGATGATTTTGAGAATGGGATGGGATTGCAGTGGCAGTGGATGGCAAATGATCTTGGATATGCCGATGTTGTTGAAAAAGAGGATGGAAATCATGCTCTGCGTCTGTTTGCAGCGAATTCTTCTGGCGAGGAGAATCCGGTACTCTGGAAATGCGGAAACCTTTTGACACAAAAATTAGTTTGCCCTGCATTTACAATGGAAGCAAAAGTGGATGTCAGCCATCTTCCTGTTGGGGCAAAAGCAGGAACAATCATGTTGGGAGGTCAGTATGTTTATCTGGCACTGAGAAGAGAAGAGAATGGTCTTTATCTGGAATATGTGATGTCTGAGGGAAATGATGCAGGACAGCAGGAAAAAGTGATTTCATCTGTGCCATTTTCCGGAAAAGAAGATGAGGTTGTTTTTGTCCAGAAGTTCTTTGGTGATGGCAGCAGTACAATGAAAGTGGAAGGATATGACTGGGCACCTGTATATCATCCGGGAAAGGCAACATGGACAGGGGCAAAAATCGGTCTGTTCTCTGTAGATTCTAAAGTGATGGAGCAGCATGAATATAAAAATAACGGTTATATAGACGTTGATTATGTACATGTAAATGCCAATCCGCAGGATTTTAGAGGAGATGATGCCGTTCCGGGAATTTTTCTGGCTGCGTTGGAAGGAAACTTTGAGCTGGTAAAACAGATGACAGAGTATTCCAAGTATAGTCTGAATCTGCGTGATGCCAAAGGAAGAGGTATTCTGCATTATGCGGCTATGGGAGCAAATGTGGATACGGTCAAATATCTGGTAGAAAATGTGGGAATGAGTATGACAGAGGGAGACAGAGACCGTATTACTCCATATCAGCTGGCGTATGAGACGATGATGCAAAAAGAAGAGCTTCCAGAATTCTGCAAGGGAGTGTATGCACCAGGAGGAAGTACAATGGAGAGTCTGGTGTGGATGGACAGCTTGAATGGAAAAGAAAAGCAGACTCGTCGCAAAGAGGAGATCAAGGCAGCGAAAGAAGCTGTATATGCATACTTTGAGGAAAAGATCGGTGTTCCATATACAGAAATGTACCATAATCCAATCCGTACAGGCGCATTTCCGGATCCATCCGTAGTGCGTGTGGGAGATGATTACTATATGGTCAATTCTTCTTTCACATATTTCCCGTGCGTTCCGATTTCTCATTCGAAAGACTTGGTACATTGGGAGATCATTGGACATGCGATCACCAATCCAGAGTGGTCTATGCTGGAGGGATTGGAGAGCGGAAGAGGATACTGGGCTCCTGATATTTCTTATGATGGCAAGAAGTTTTATATTGCTGTGACATATCGTATGAATGATACAGATTATGTGTGCCGCAAGCAGGTTGTTGTAAGCTCCGAGAAACCGGAAGGACCATATTCAAAACCGGCTGTGATCGATGAAGATGGTATCGATCCATCTATTTTCCATGATGAAGATGGACGTAAATACATGCTTTTAAATAGAGGAGCACGTATTATGGAGCTGAATCAGGATGCTACAGAAATGATCTCAGAACCAAGAATGCTCTGGTATGGAGATATGAAGAGAAATCCAGAAGGACCACATCTTCTGAAAAAGGACGGATATTATTATCTGATCCTTGCCGAAGGAGGAACTGGAATCCAGCATCGTGTGAGTGTAGGACGTTCCAAAAATATGTATGGTCCATATGAAAGTTGCCCATACAATCCAGTTATGACACAAAAAGATCCAGAAGCAGCGATCCAGAGAGCAGGGCATGGAAAAATGTTACAATTGCCAGATGGAAGTTGGTATATGGTCTATCTGTGTGGACGACTTTTAGAGGATAAGTACACAGTACTTGGACGTGAGACAGCGTTAGACCCTGTAACCTGGACACCAGATGGCTGGCCATTGGTCAATGAGGGAAAAGGACCAAGTGTTTTGCAGAAAAAACCAAATCTTCCAACCTGTGAATATTCTAATGATCGGGAACTGGATGGTAAGTACTGGATGTGGGTAAAAGTACCAATGCCAGACGGAACAGAGTTTGGAGAGGAAAATGGAACGAAAGTCCTGCGCCTTTATGGAGGAGAACCTCTTTGGAAAGTAGAGGGAAGTCAGGTATATGTCACAAGACAGACAGATTTTAATTTTTCCATTCAGGCAGAGGTGAAAGCTGTGATGTCAGAGGCTGGAGAAGAAGCAGGACTGACCTGTTATTATGATGAAAATACATACCTGACCTTTGGTATTGAGCAGAAAGAAAATGGTCGTGTGTTATCTGTAAAAGAACGGATTGGTGATGTATTAAGAACTTCATTTGAAGTGCCTGCTGGAGAAGAAAGTTATACATTGTGTATTGAGACAGAAGGACTTAGAAGAAGTTTTTCTTATCTGAATGCACAGGGAGAGAAAGTCCATGTAGGAACATTAGAAAATGTCAACTATATCTGTGATGAGGGATGGCATATTGGAAAACGCTTTACTGGAGCGATGGCTGGATGTTATGCAGTAGGTAACGGAAAAGAACGTAAAATGTGCGGAGAATTCAGGAATATA
>CAJMNU010000056.1 GCA_905214855.1 uncultured bacterium
TTCGGCGTACTGCCTCCAGTATCTATTCTGACACCAGAGCAGACACAGTACTACTTCCTTTCCGGATTTACAGCAAAACTTGCTGGTACAGAGCGTGGAATCACAGAACCTACACCAACATTCTCCGCTTGCTTCGGACAGGCATTCTTGGAACTGCACCCAACAAAATACGGCGAAGAGCTGGTTAAGAAGATGGAGCAGAATGGTGCTAAAGCATACTTAGTAAATACAGGTTGGAATGGTACAGGAAAACGTATCACAATCAAAGATACCCGTGGTATCATCGATGCAATCCTGAATGGTGATATTCTGAATGCACCGACAAAACAGATCCCATACTTCAACTTTGAAGTTCCTACAGAGCTTCCGGGTGTAGATCCTGCTATTCTGGATCCTCGTGATACTTATGCAGATGCTGCTGAGTGGGAAGAGAAAGCAAAAGATCTGGCTCAGAGATTCGTTAAGAACTTCAAGAAATATGAAGGCAACGAAGTTGGCAAGACTCTTGTTTCCGCTGGTCCTCAGTTATAATTAAATCAAGAGCAAGCATATTTGGGCTGCTATCAAGTATTATAGAAATAAAATCCCCTGTCAGGATCACAAAAGTCCTGACAGGGGATTTTTAATAAAACACTCCCTATTTTACATATTTTCTAAATGTTCTTCTCCAAATATTTTTTCTAAACATCATACTAAACCATCTCTATATCCTCTTCCCACTTCTCAAAGGCATCAATCGGCAATGGTTTAGAAAAGAAATATCCCTGTACCTGATTACACCTTACAGATCGCAGATAATCAATCTGACTCTGCACTTCAATCCCTTCTGCCACCACTTCAATATTCAATTTCTGTGCTAGCTCCATAAGAGTAGAAATGATATCCCGTGCCTTTTTATTTGACAAATCTCCAAAAAAAGTCCGATCTAGTTTCAAAACATCTACATCAAACTCTCTCAAAAGTAACAAAGAGGAATATCCTATCCCAAAATCATCCATAGAACATCGAAAACCCAGCATATGCATTTTATTGATGCACGCTTTTACTCTCTTACAACCTTCTCCTCCCTCTACTGTGATCATCTTTTGAATGGAATTTTTTCCACTGACACCACTGACAACATATTTAACCTGACCATCTCGATAAATAGGCGCTGCATAACAGAATTCTCCACTTGGAAGGCTATTCATAGATACATTTCCCTGAAATGCTTTTTGTATTACTTTTCTGTCAAATAATTCTTGAGAATTTATTTGAAGGTTATCCATTAAAGTAGCAACTACATTTCCATCTTTTTCAATCAATGCCACTGCTTCAAAATTCAGAAAATTCTTTTTTCTATCCAAAAATTCAATACTTACATGAATATCTTCTTTCCCTGTCAAACGCTCCAAAGAATCCGCCAAGTTTTCTACTGCCTGTATTTTATGATTTATTTCATTCATAACAGAACCTTTTGTCTGTTCTATCAGCTCTAAAGCAATACTTTCTCTGCTTGTCTCAGCAATGTCCTGAATCTCTTCGGCATTCCAAACAGAGCAATAAATTGTCACAAAAAATAACAGAAGAAAAAATACAATTATAATTCTATTCCTAGACGCCACATGACTGTCCTCTCTCCTCTTTGCATCCTTATTTCCCATTAATTTTCCTTCGTTGTATAACTACAGTATGACTTACTTTGCTTTGTTTATCAACTCTTTTTTCTTTTCACTCTAAAATTTCTTGATCACTTTTTATTTTACATGATGTGCATATTTCTTTACTCGTTCATCATCAATGATTCCATTCCAATTCATTCCATATCCAAAATCATATCTGTGTCCTTCACTATCTACATGGCATTCCATGTCAAACGGCACATCTTCATACTGTTCTTCTACTGTATCCATATTTTGGGGAATCTGCACAGGGAGCAGACCAGATGGCTCTTTCTTTCCTGTTATGATCTCTAAAAGTGCCTGAGGGAGATTTCCAAATGCAGTTAAAATCGCATCTGCGGATTCCTCAAACTCTGCCATTACCATAGGACCTGTCATACTAACACAGGCTATTACAGGCTTATCTCCCATTTGCTGCTTTGTCTTCAAAAGAGTATCCAGATCTTTCTCATTATTTACTGTAACACTCTTTCCCCGATATCCTCTATCCAAGAAATCTTCCTGAGGATCTCCTCCGGCAATACTATGCTCTCTTGCCTTTAAAGCAGTATATGGGCGGTATTGCAGACTGACTGGAACATATCCATTTCCTCCATTTTTCCTGTCCTTTTTATCATATCCTCCCAACAGAGTAAATGCTGCACCATTTGGCTGTCTCATAAAACATAAAGCCGCATCTGCTTCTTCTGGTGTTTCTACCACATCCACATATTTTTCCAACAATTTCAAATTCACCGGATCTTCCCAATGTTCTTCCTGTTCCATTCCCATCCAGTCCACGCTCTTTGCAAGATACCATTTTGGCACATATACCTTTGCCTTTTCTTTTAAAGGAAGTACTTGACCTTTATTCTTCAGCATCACAATAGATTTAACCTGTGCCTCAAATCCTTCCTGCATATACTCTGGACATCCCACCACTTTATCAGATTCTTCTGGATCCAGATATGGATTTTCAAAAAGACCTGTTCTAAAAATGTTCTTCAACAGTCTTCTCGCAGAATCTCTGAACCGCTGGATCATAAACTCTTCTCCATGTTCCTTGACACCAAGTTCATAAGCTGCCAGAATGTTTGTTTTCTCGTTCAGACCTCCAAACTGATCTACTCCTGCCATCAATACTTTATAACAGCGTTCTGGTTCACTTAAAGTCTCAACACCCCAGCATTTTCCGCTGTACATGCTATCCAGTTCTTCCTCATTGGCTGTGATCGCCCAGTCTGTACATACCACCTCGTCATATCCATATTTCTTTCTCAACAGCTCTGTAATCAGATATTTACTGTAGCTGCATCCTACATTCTCTCCTCCAGGCTGTCCATAAATAACAGTATAATATGGCATCACAGCACTTGCTTTCTTGGTCTTTCCTCTTAATTTGAAAGCACCTTCCGTAAATGGGATCAGATGTTCCTCAAAGTTTCCTCCCGGATATACAGAGTATTTACCACAAGCAAAATGTGCATCACGACCGCCTTCTACCGCTCCTCCTCCTGGCCAGTGTTTTACCATTGCATTGACGCTCTCATATCCCCATCCATCTTCTATCTCTTTTTCCCCTTCAGAGGTCTGGAAACCATCACAATATGCCTCTGCTAAAGCCGCACTCAGTCCGGAATGTTCTCCAAGGCTACCGTTATAACGGCTCCATCTTGGCTCTGTGGTGAGATCGATCTGTGGTGACAGCGCTGTTGTGATCCCCAGTGCACGATATTCTTTTGAAGCAATCTCACCAAAGCGGTGTATCAGCTCTGGATCAAATGTTGCTGTCATGCCAAGAGGTTCTGGCCAGTGAGAAATATCTCCGCCTGCACCTGCATCAAATTCAAACGACACAGTAGTTCCATGCCTTGGGTCTGAACTGATCGATACTGGGATTCCCCAATCTAATCCTTCTGCAAATGCCTGAAGATTATTATTCCACTCTGCAGATGCTTTTACAGATTCCACACTCACAACCAGTACATGTCTTAAAAAGTCCTCTTTCATAAAATTCTTTTGCTGATCTGTCAAAGCAGAAGCAGGTTCATTGGATTCTGCCCATAGTTTTCCATGATATGTATTTCTTCCAAAATACCCATCTGTTGTTCCCGGAAGAAACTGATGTTTACTATAAAGCATCAACCCTGCGATCTGCTCCACTGACATCCTTGATGCAAGATCTTTTGCTCTCTCCTGTGCGGACAAACGCCAATCTTCATATGGATGTAATACTCCATCTTTTGCAAGATCTTTAAAATAGAGTCCGTCTTTTTCTAATAACCTAACACCCGAATCTTCTGACCATTTGAGAAGTGGTCCTTCTGGATTTTTCTTGCTCTGGATCTTCTGTTTTGTTGTAGCCATAATAACGCCTCCTTGTTTTTCCAGTTTCTGCTAATCTTCTGTCAGTCTTTGTTCTTTTTGCTCTATTAACGCAGGCTGTCCTTTTCTGATTTCCACGGGAATCTCTCTAATCTTCTGTATTCCATCTCTTCCCACGATGATCTGTAAGATCATACTTTTATCTGTACCAGAAGGAATCTGCCTGTCAAATACAAAATTTCCCAAACTATAATAAATTGGAACTCCTTTATACTCTCCTATTTCCTGCAATACATGCGGATGACTTCCAACTACAAAATCCGCCCCACATTCTATTGCCTTTTTTGCTAATTTTTCCTGTTGCTCACTAATATAAGGCTGATACTCTCTCCCCCAATGAAAATATACAATCTTAAAATCAGATTCCAGAGTTTCCAAATCCCTTTCTAAAACCGAAAGATCCATAGTGCTGATGTAACGAACGGTTGCCTCCTCTCCCTGAAAGAAAAATCCCTCTGGAGGAAACGCACTATATGCCAAAATCCCAATTCTCACCCCATTCTTTTCAAACACATATGGCTTATGAGAATGTGCATTCTTTGCCGCTCCCACACTATCTATTCCACACTCTCTCAAATAAAACATGGTATCTTCCAAGCCCTGACTTAAACAATCCATAGTATGGTTATTAGCAAGATTCATACAGTCAAATCCAGCGTTTTTCAAAGCCTTGGCATTTTGAGGATCTGCCCAAAATAAAAAGCGTTTTGTCTTATCCGCAGCTTTATTTTCATCTGTGATCGGACATTCCAGATTTCCGATTGTCAGATCATCTTCCAAAAAATACTGTTTTACCTGTTCATATGGATACTCATATCCATAATCTTCTATCCATCCCTGAACACCTCTTGATAACATAACATCTCCTACAAATGAGATTGTAATGGTATTCTTTTTTAACATACTGATATGAAGACCTATCCCCAGCCCCAAAATCCCTGCTGCCAAAACAAATCCTATCTTACATGTTCTGCTCATCATATTCTTTTACTCTAACATCCCGTAGAATATGGATTTTCCGGTATTGGAATTTCCAGACTATTTTGGTCATCCATATAGGAATCCACAAATGGCGGTCTTTCTGGTGCTGCTTCTTTAATCTGAGCCTGCCACTCTTCATCCGTCAAACGTGTGTCAGAGACAAACTCAAAATAATCAAAGACTGCTCCTCTTGTCAGATACACTTCTCCCTTTTGAGGGATTGCCACATAAATCTCTGCCGCAGTACCTACCCCTTCCTCCAGATAGGAAGCTCCTGCTGTGTGAACATCTGCGATGACTGCCATATTTTTATCTGTCTCAGATTCTACCAGATACCATCCGTCTGCATCTGCAATGGAACTACTCAGATACTCTAAAGTTCCTCCATAGGTCAAAAGAGTATAATGTTCTTCCACACTCAGATCTTCACCTTCCAACTCTTTCTTAGCACAGGTTTTCAGGAAATCTAACATACTCTCTAATTGTTCGTATTTAAACAACATATCTTCATTCAGAAGTCCACGCTCTCCCAGACTTTCTCTGGTGGTTGCTGTCAGCCACAAAAGACGACTGAAGAATTCTGGGTTAGGCTCTACATACCCCATAAGTTCCGGAGGTTCTTCTCCTCCACCACATTCTGTTGCAGACTGTTTTCCATACAATATGGTATCATGGCGCATTTCTGCCCAACTTCCCAGTGCCGTCGCAAGAGATTTATCTTCCCAAGCTGTATTTCTCATAAAGAAAGGATATCCCTCATCTACACATCCTGTCAAACTCTTTAAACAATACAGCCATCCCTGATACAGATTTTTCGTCTGTTCCTGTACTGTCTGTCCCTGAAACTCTGCTGCCAGCTTATCAAAACTTTCCTGATATCCAGACCACAGCTCCTGTGGTTTATAAAACAGATCAAGAAGCTCTTTTGCACGATCTGAACCAAACACGGCAAAAACATCCAAACCAACCGGACATGGACGTTTTACCGGTTCCGTGAGATTTTGCAGGATTTCAGAATCCGGCATATAACGCTGTCCCATAAAACGCATCTGGAGAACATCTACTGTATCTTCTGTTTTTTGTACGATTTTCTGTCTTCTAAGTTGTGATGCTTTTTCATAAAACACGTCTATTTTTTCTGGGAAAGCATCAAATTCTGTATTCTCTGACCAAATCTGACTGCAAACTGCCTGTATTTCCAATGGTGTAATATCGTCTGCATCACCTGAAAAGAAACTGGTAGTACTGTACATGTTTTCCCATGTCTTTTTCACATCCTCAGGCGCTTTCTCCAACGCTGCTGCCGTTACAATCGCACGCATTGCCCACTCTTCCTGCTGCTCACCATTTTCCCCGTAAAGTGGGAAAGGTATAATTCCGTACCAGCTCACTGCCTGAAAATAACGCCCAAGTTCCTCACTTCTTGTATAATGTCCCCTCACCTGAAACAAAGAATAATCCACTTTGTACTGGAAAAGTGGCGAGATCTCCTTTCCTGCTGCGTTCCGGATCAAATCATATTCCTGCTTGACAAGAGCCTTTATATTTTCTGGAAATCCTTCCGGCAAAGACTGTTCCATGATTAGATTTACAACACCAAAATATCCAAGCATCGTCTGAACACTCATCTTAACTACCGGATTTTCCACTTTCATGTACTCTTCCATCAATTGATCCAGCATTGCCTGATTTAGATATATTGTATCCTCATAGAAAAAATCAGTCTCTAACTGGCGCAAGGAATAATCATAAAAAATATGATACAGCTGAAGAACAGAATCCACAGTCACAAAACTTGGGATTTTCTTATATGTATTCTCCTCATAAATATAAAAAAGCTGCTCAGAGTCTGTAGGGATCACAACAAAACCATTTTGAACGATTTTATCACGCTGCTCCTTCGTCAGATTAGGAAACTGATCCATATTCACAATGTTGGACAGATCCTCATTTACCAAATAAGAGGGAACATTTACTTCATAACTTTCTGGCTTATATCCCTTTTCTTCCCGATAAAAAAGTGGTTTTGCCTCTATTTTGGATACTTCTTGTTCCTCTTTCTTCGTAGTTTCTTTCTCTTCTGTCTCCTTACTCTCTGTTTGTGATCCTTTTTCCTGATCTTCTAATCTATTTCTATCTGTCTCTTCTGTTTTCGTTTCTTCTATTGCTTCTGTTAATACAGCGCTCTGATCTCCCCCTTTTCCGCCCGCACATCCATTTGCCATACATGCCATAGAAACCGCCAATAAAGCTGCCATGATCTGTCTCTGCTTTTTTCTCATGCCCTGCCTCCTCTATAAACCAATTTATGAGCCGATCAGTTCTACTGTGCTGCCACTAAGACGCACCTGATAACAGATTTTCTGATTGCAAATCTGTATTTGTTCTATTTCAGTGTCCTTCTGTTTGTAAAATACCGTTTCTCCTGTTAGTTCTTTTGAGATTGCTTTTAGCTCAAAACCAAAGCCCTTCCAGTCATACATTGCCACTAAACTGTCTCCATATTTGGTTTTTTCAATAGAAACGATCTCTTCCATTCCATCTTGATCTACATCCCATACTATATAATCTAAAAACGGCCGTGCCAGACGTGATCCCAGCCACACAGGTTCTAACTGCCCATCTGTCAGGCGGTAAAAAAAGGGACGTTTTGCCAAAACAGGATGAAATTTTGTCGTTTTATAGACACAGATACCAATTTCCTGTATGCCATCTCCATCAATATCCCCTGCCATTACTTTAGATGGTTTTACAGAAGAAAAATCAAACTGATAGGTTGCTTTTCCCTCAAAAGAAGGCATCTGTCCTCTGATATCATACTCTTCATAGACTTCCAGAAAATCGCCATATAGTTCTCCTGTTTCCAGCACCTTTCCCTTCTCTCCTCCCCGTATCACAAGGAGTTCTTTTTGTCCATCCTGATCGATATCTGCCTCATACCAAGAGACGATATGATTCTTTCCCCCAATTACTCCTTGGTATAAGATCAAAAAAGAAATCGCTGCCAAAAACAGGGCAACTCCTAAGATCATTCTCTTCCTATGCTTTCTATCTGTCCATTTTGATACCATCATAAGGTATGTGTGTTTATCCATATATAAGCCTTTCATCCAGATCTCATTGACAAAACGCACTTTTTTATAAAAGACAAAGAACAGCAAGTGCTTGCTGTCGCTCGCATCCCTGCTGTTCTCCCTGCAAGAGTTTTCTTTACTCTCATTCTATCATATCTGATTTTGTGTTGCAATAGATGCAACTGGCTATTTCTGCAAAAGGTTTGGATTTTATCCTATATTCTTCATCTTCTCTACTATCGTTTCCCAACTAATTGGCTGATAAAAAATCCTCTCTGCACTAATACAAAAGCTCTGACGACTGACATCCCGATACTGTGGGCTATTGTGTACATGTCCGAACAAGTTCGCATAAGGCATATTTTGATTCAGATAAAGAGGCTCATGGGATAAAAGATAAAAGCCACGATAAAGGATCGGCCATGGGATTGCCATGGAAAAACCCAATGTTTGCCATTCTTGTGGGGTAATATGGCAATCATGATTTCCCATGATCAGTATTTTTTCTCCTGACAACCGATTTAAAATCTCCTTATTTTTCTCTTTTGTCTCACTCGAAAAATCTCCCAAAACATAAACACGGTCTTCTTCTCTCACACTTTCATTCCAGTTTTGGATCAACTTTTCTTCCATCTCATCTATATTATCAAATGGTCTTTGCTCGTAATGCAAAATCCTTTCATCTCCAAAATGTGTATCTGCAATAAAAAAATCTCTGCCCATTTACTCTCTGCTTCCCTTTGTCTTTCGTACTCTCATCCCCCATCTATTTAAAAGTGAGAGATATTCTAGATAACATCTTATTCCTTATCTGATATGCAGTCTTACATGTCGATCCATTGTACACTGTGTTCTATCTGCCATTCCAGATCTTCCCCATGCCCTTCGTTTCCCTGCTGTGCCTGTTCCCACTCTGTATGATATCCCAGACAAGGGCAAAGATACATTGTATCTTCTTTTTTCAATGCTTTTCTATAGTGCACATGACCACATACCGCATATGCTACATGATACTGGTTATATAATTTTTCTAATTCTTCACT
>CAJMNU010000057.1 GCA_905214855.1 uncultured bacterium
CTGGATTTTTGCTTTTGTTATTGCCACTTCACTGAGTGTATTGTTTTTCTTGGGATGGGTCTGGTATGGTGTCTTTAATCAGAGTGCACTGAATGACTGGTTGAATGCAAAGGGATATTATGAGATACGATATGAGCAATTCGTGAAGGAAACAGAGTTTTGTCTGGACTATCTGAATATTCCTAAAGAAACTTTGGATTCGGAAAAAATCCATACAAAGTTTTTGATAACAAGCAAAGCAGATGTTTTCCAGAATAAGGATGAAACTTTTTCAGATTCTGGAAAAAGTGTTCAGGAAGATCAAAATTTTCAGAATATACAAGATATAGAAGAAAATGCAAATGTTAGTATAGGAGCAGAAATCTGTAAACAGCTAAAAAAGTATCTGGAAACACAAAATATTGTTGTGACAGCACAGGCACAGGATGGGATAGAAGAATTAGAAGGATTTCTGGATCAGGCGTTTGTTAAATATACACAAGATGCACAGATTGAAAATTGGAAAATAAAAAGACAGCTGTTGCAAGATAGAGTTGTACAAAAATGTATATTGCTGGGGATGATATGTCTGGTGGGAAGTGTGATACTGATCGCTATACAACATAGGAAACGATTGGCATGCAAGTATATAGGATTTGGAGTTCTGTTGGCGGGGCTGATCATTTTAGCAAGAAATCTGTATGGAATATTAACAGGAATCACAAAGGGAAACTTTCTGGAACAGGTGTATCAAAAAAATGGGTATTTTCTTGGAGTGATTGCAGTTTTATTTGGTTTGGGTGTCATGCTTATACCTTATTTGCTGAATAACAGGAAGAAATCATAAAAGAGGGAATACAAAAGAGACCATATAAAAGAAAACATGAAGAAAAGATGATTGATATCATAGAATCCAAAGAGGTCTGTTCAAGACATCTGACAGAAGTTTCATAAATGCAGATGTAAATGGCAGTTGCAAAATAATGAAAAAAGTAATTCCAAATGGAGAAATCCTATGGAGTAGAGGCTGTGCGTATCAGCCATTTCGAGTAGCGATTGCGTAAGCAGTCATGACGAATTAAGAAAATACATTTTTTGTCATAGAATCAGGATATTTCTGGACAAATTGGATGATTTTCATTACGTGTAATATGTAAATAGGTAGGGAAAGTAATGACAAGAAATTTGTTTGGATGATACGAGAAAGGGGATAAGTAGGAGTATAATATGGCAATCAGAAATAATGCATTTTATATCATTCTGGATTTAATAGGGGTTTTTGCGGCATTTCTTACAGCTTCGTTGGTGCGTCCATTTGGGGATGTGAGCAATGTTCTGATATTTTTGATGGCGTATGCACTGGTGATTTTCTTTTATCAGGCACGTCCATTTATCACCAAGAGAGATAATTATAGAGAACTACATATCGTTTTTGTAAACAATGTGTATATGGCTTTTTTGGTATTGATGTTCTGGTATTTTTTTGAGATTAATGACCGATTGGCAAAAGGATTTTATATTAGTTTTTTTGTGAGTAACTTTTTTTATATGTATTTGGGAAGACTATTGTATAAAAAAGTATATCGAAAATACTATCAGAAAAAGGAGAATAAGAAGAAACTTCTGGTATGTGCAAACGACAGCAATGCATTGAAAGTGATGCATAAGTTGAGTCAGTCTAAACCTGAGGAGTATGAGATTATTGCATTAACAGTACTTCGGGAAGATGGATACAATGGAGATGGAGAAGACGGAGATCTTAAAGGAAAAGGATTTCATTTTTATAATAAAAAGAAGACGGAAGGCTATCAGGAAGCAGCGGTAGCCTTGGAACCAGGAGCAGAGTTGGATGAACTGAGAGAGCAGCTGTATGGTCAGGTCAATGTACTCCAGTATGGTCCAAATGGTACATATATGACGACATATGATGGTCCTGTGGAAGATTACTTGAAGAAATTTGCAATTGATGATGTTTTGATTAGTGTGCCGGATTCCAGCAGGGAATTTATCAATAATTTTATTGTCTATCTGGAATCTATGGGAATTACAGTGCATTTGACTGTGAATACATTTGGTTTAAAAGAGAAAGAGAAAAAGGTTGAGGAACTGGGAGTTTACCATGTTTTAACATATTGTCCAAGAGTATTTGAGCCAACAGAGTTATTCTTAAAGAGGGCAATGGATATCCTTGGAGGTCTGGTGGGAATACTCTTGACAGGTATTATCAGTATCTTTCTTGTACCTGCGATCAAGCTGGAGTCACCGGGTCCGGTTGTGTTTAAGCAGACCCGTGTGGGAAGAAATGGAAGAAGATTTTCTATTTATAAGTTCCGTTCTATGTATATAGATGCTGAGGAGCGAAAGAAAGAGTTGATGAAGCACAATGAGATGAATGGTCTGATGTTTAAGATGAAGGATGACCCAAGAATTACAAAAGTGGGAAAATTTATCCGTAAGACCAGTTTGGATGAGTTTCCACAGTTTTTCAATGTGCTGAAAGGCGATATGAGTCTGGTTGGGACAAGACCTCCGACAATTGATGAGTTCCTTCAGTATGATGAACATCATAAGCGTCGTTTGAGCCTGAAACCCGGAATTACTGGAATGTGGCAGGTGAGCGGCAGAAGTGATATTCAGGATTTTGAAGAAGTCGTGAAACTGGATGTAGAATATATTGATAACTGGTCTATCTGGCTGGATATTAAGATCCTTATTCAGACAGTAATCTCTGTGTTGAAGCATGAAGGTGCTGAGTAGGCAGGTCAGAGAAAGTAGAGAAAAGGGTAGAGCAGGATAGAAACGGTATACTATTATAGTATACTGTAGGTTATACATAGTAGAGAAGATAAGTGAAAAGACAATAATCTGCAAAAAAAGACAGAAGTATTCAAAAAAATACAAAATAAAAAGAATATAAACAATATTAAAGTTGTATTAAATATTATTCCGTGTTATAGTAGGACACGGTTAGGAAACTCAAGTAAAAACACTTTAGTAAGCTAACAAGATAAGACGCTAAGTTGCTAGTGGGATATGAGTGTGAAAAAGATGAAGTTTATTATAAAGTCTGTAAAAGACAGATACTTAAGGGGAGTATTTAAATAGATGAGCTTCTTAGCGTCTTTTTCAAAAAAGTAGATATGAGCAAATACGGATAGTGTGTATGAGTTGCTGTAAGTGAAAATGCTCATATAAAAAATGTTTACATAAGAGATGTTTGGTCAACATTGAGATTGTATTTGTATTTTGAGAATATTATAATAGTTATGCAGAGAGTAAATAAGGGGATTGTATAAGAAGTATTGAAGTAAACCAAGGGTTTAAGGGGAGTTAAGCAGGTCTTGGTGGGATGAGGGAATGGTTAGTGGATATTTTCAGTAATTACAAATATTTGTTACTGTGTCACAGAAACAAAATTAAAGTTTATTTTTGAAAGTTTAGAAAGAGGTATATGAATTTTTTTAAGAAAAAAGTAATAGGATTCTTGATTATTATAATAGTTGTATTTTGTGGAAGTTTGTATTTGCTTAATAAAACAAGACCAAGAATACATGCAGAAATTGAAAATGATATAACATATGAAAAGCAAGGAACACCTCAGATGTATGGTGCTGTAGGCGATGGTTTAACAGATGATACAGAAGCTTTTCAACAAGCATTAAATAATCATCGTAGTATATATGTACCAGCAGGAACCTATTTGGTTGGAGATTTAGTAATGCCTTGGGGAGTGACTATCACTGGTGATTCTGCAGTGACAACAATTCTTAAAGCAAAAGATGGAACAGAAACGGTTCTTCAAATGGATACTAATACACAAGCTGGAGCACATATTTATAAAATCACAGTAGAGTGTGATAACAAAGCAGAGTACGGTATTCGTTTTCCTGTTATTTCTATTGAAAATAATACAGATATGACATTGTATAACTTATTATTTGATGAAGTTTATGTCAATAATGCGAAATATCGAAATATTTCAATTGAAAGTAATGCAATTGAAGCAAGAATGTTTGAAGTAAGAACTATGAATTCAGGAGGCACTGGTTGCTATTTTAGAGGAACAGACAGTATTTTTGTTTCCTGTATGTTTGCATCTGCAAAAGAAAATGGGCTACATATTTTTGGAGCAAATAATAGAGTTAGTGCATCAAAAGCTTATTTAAACGGTACAACTTCTGAACATGCTGGAATTCTAGTACAGGGAGATACTTGTTTATTTGATAATCTCGAAATACAACAAAATTATGCTAATGGCATGATTGTCCGAGGATGTGGCAATGTTATTCGAGGCTTGATGGATGGGAATAATGGATTTGGTCAAACAGAACAAATTGCTCAAATTATTTTAGATAATAATTCTTGGTATAACACCATTGATATTACTGTTATGAGTTGGAAATTTTTTAATTATACAGATGGGAAAATGCTACCACAATATGGTGTTATCTGTCGTGGTAGCAACCAGATCTTTAACCATATTCAATTAACTGTTGGAGGAATTGCTGAATATTATGAACAAAATAAAGCTCCTAGTAATAGTTTGATTCCTTTTTATGTAGAATATCCATCACCATTAAATATTTATGAGTGTAACGGAGAACGTTATTTTGAAACTGAAGCAATAGAATTAATGATTCGTCCATTTTATCAAGAATATGGATTGCCTACTACAGCAATGAGTATAAATTCCTCTACAGTAAAATTCTCTACAGAAAAAAAAGAGGGTATTGATTATAGTGCTAGATATATCATCAATAGTGCAGAAATGAATTCAGCTTTAAGTTCTGTAAAAGATGGAGATACCATTTTAATTACTGGTAAAGCAAAAGGTCCCCAGAATAGCCAGATTATTCCACAAATATCCTATCAAAAAGCTGAAGATAATACAAACTCTGGATGGACAGCAAGTGATTCATTAGTTTGTAGAAGTATAAATTATTCTCCTTTTTATGTTGCTTTAAGAAATATAAAAGCAGGAGATAACAATTTTAAATTAGGTTTTCTATTGCAGGAAAATGTATCAAAAGGAAATTTTCCAATAGGTAGTAATGATTTCTATATTAAAGATTTAAAACTGTATGTAATTCCTAAATCTGAAAATGAAATATTCGATATAAATATACAAAATTAAATATATCTATTTAATAACAGACTAATAAGTTAAATGAATAACTAAATCAACTAATTTTATAAAATACATATTTTACTAGTGAACAATTTACGATTTGTATTGAAAAGGATAGAAAATGAAAACAAAAGAACAATTACGTATTTGTATGTTAGGACATAAGAGAATTCCTTCGAGAGAAGGTGGTATTGAGATTGTTGTTGAGGAGTTATCGAAACGGATGGTTTCGCTTGGTCATGAAGTCACTTGCTATAACCGTAGAGGTCATCATGTTAGTGGTAAAGAATTTGATGTAAAAAAAAGAGTGGAATATCAAGGAATTAAAATTAAGACTGTTCCAACAATCAATCAAAAAGGTCTTGCAGCAATGAGTTCTTCTTTTTTTGGTGCAATTATATCAGCATTTGGGAAATATGATATTGTTCATTTTCATGCAGAGGGACCTTGTGCAATGTTATGGATTCCTAAGTTATTTGGTAAAAGATGTATAGCAACGATTCATGGTCTGGATCATCAGAGAGCCAAATGGGGAAAATTTGCTCAAGGATATATTATGTTGGGTGAAAAATGTGCTGTAAAATATGCGGATGAAATTATTGTTCTTTCAGAACATGTTCAGAAGTATTTCAAGGATCAATATAAAAGAGAAACTGTTTTTATTCCAAATGGAGTTAATAGACCTTTAATACAAAAAGCGAACTTAATTAAAAAAAAGTATAGTATTGAAAAAGATGACTACATTTTATTTTTAGGTAGACTGGTTCCTGAAAAAGGGATTAAATATTTAATTGAGGCTTTCAAACAAGTGCAAACAGATAAAAAACTTGTTATTGCTGGAGGTACCTCAGATACAGAACTTTTCTTTGAAGAGTTACAAGAAATGGCAAAAAATGATGAACGTATCATTTTTACAGGGTTTGTCCATGGACAACTTCTTGATGAACTTTACAGTAATGCTTATGTGTATACTCTCCCAAGTGATTTGGAAGGTATGCCACTTAGTTTATTAGAAGCTATGAGTTATGGTAATTGTTGCCTAGTTTCTAATATTGAGGAATGCACTTCAGTTGTAGAAGATAGAGCTATGGTTTTCAAAAAATCAGATGTAAATGATTTAAAACAGAAATTACAAATACTTTGTGATGATGAAAATATAGTTTCTCATTATAAATCTAGTGCAGCAGATTTTATTTGTCAGAAATACAATTGGGATGCTGTTGTTCAAAAAACCTTACAACTTTATAAAAATAAATAGATAAATTTATAATCTAAAAAATAAAATAGTATTTGTCTAAATGAAGTACATTTATTTTAATATTATAAACATACATATTACATATAAAAAGTTAAATATGTTCTATGAAAATTCTACTGCTGAAATAAAAATATTATAAAAGCAGATTAGTTGATTAACTATGTTACATTTATATTATTGAATGGAGATTCATATGATTGAAACATCACATAAATTAAAAACAATTTTAAAACAAGAAAAAAAACTTCATTTAGGTAACAGTCCTATAAGAAGTATTATGAACGCTTCAGAAGGCTGGTTTGCATTTAAATTTCTTTCTGCTTTGAGAAAGTGTGAATATCATCAAAATCAAAGAGGTCTTATACATAAGTTATTATATCTTTTTTTCCTTAGACAAAAAAATGTATTAGGAGCAAAATATGGAATTTATGCTTGGCCTGGTACTATTGATGAAGGATTATATATCTCTCATGTAGGCAGTATTTTGATTAATGGAAATGCAAAAATAGGGAAAAACTGCATTTTTCATGGTGAAAATTGTGTTGGTAGTATTGGACATGGAAACATTGCTCCAACATTGGGTAATGGCGTAGAACTTGGTGTTGGCGCAAAAGTAATTGGAGATATTTATTTAGCAGATGGTATTGTAGTAGGGGCAAACTCTGTTGTTACAAAATCTTGTTATGAGAAAAATGCTGTTCTAGCAGGAGTGCCAGCAAAGATTATTAAACATGGCAATCCAATGTGATTTTTTTCAGTTATTTATAGAGAATCTATTTAAAGTGTATGTGTATGGAGAATTGTCTATGTACAAAAGGAGAGTTGTATGAAAATTTTGATGATAAATAAGTTTTTGTATCCAAATGGAGGTTCAGAAACATATATATTTAAACTTGGTGATTATCTGAAATCTCAAAGACATAAAGTTGAGTATTTTGGTATGGAACATAAAGGGCGTTGTGTTGGTAATAATGTAAATGCTTATACTTCAGATATGGATTTTCATGGTGGAAGTAAAATAGCGAAGTTAACGTATCCTTTAAAGACAATTTATTCTTCAGAAGCACGTATACAACTAAGAAAAGTGTTGGATGATTTCCAACCCGATGTTTGCCATCTAAACAATTTTAATTATCAATTAACTCCCAGTATAATTTTAGAAATTGTACATTGGCGAAAACAAATGGGAAAACAGTGTAAAATTGTATTTACAGCACATGATTATCAGCTTATCTGTCCAAATCATATGATGAATAATCCCAATACTCGTCAAAATTGTGAAAAATGTTTGGGTGGTAAATTTAGCAATTGTATGAAAAATAAATGTATTCATGGATCTATTGCTAAATCTGCTATTGGTATGATGGAAGCTTATTTCTGGAAAATGAAAGGAACATATAAATATATTGATAAAATAATTTGTTGTTCTGAGTTTCTTAAAACAAAGATGGACACTAATCCTTTATTTGCAGCCAAAACAGTGGCACTTCATAACTTTGTTGATAAGCTTGAGTGGAAGGAAACAGAAAAAAAAGATTATGTATTGTATTTTGGTCGTTTTTCTGAGGAAAAAGGTATTGCAACTTTAATTGAAGTTTGTAAATCTTTGCCAGAGGTACAGTTTATTTTTGCAGGTACAGGTCCTTTAGAAGAAAGTATTCATAATGTTTCAAATATTATGAATGTAGGATTTCAAAAAGGTCAAGATTTAGAAAAATTAATTCGAGAAGCTCAATTCAGTATTTATCCTTCTGAATGGTATGAGAATTGTCCATTTTCTGTTATGGAATCTCAGATGTATGGAACACCTGTACTCGGATCTAATATTGGTGGAATTCCTGAGTTGATTGAAGCTGGTAAAACTGGTGAATTGTTTCAAAGTGGAAATGCAGAAGAGATGAAATTGAAAATAAAGACTCTTTGGGAAAATCGAGACAAAGTGGCTCAATATAGTGAAAATTGTAAGAATATAACATTTGATACAGTCGAAAAATATGTTGAAAAATTAATGAAAATTTATGAATAGAGGAGACTATAATTATGGCTGAAAAAAAATTGAATGGTACCGTTATCGTTACCTATCGTTGCAATGCACGTTGTTCTATGTGCAATCGTTATAAAGCCCCTTCCAAACCGGAAGAAGAAATTTCGATTGAAACTATCCGTAAATTACCTAAGATGTATTTTACTAATATTACTGGTGGTGAACCTTTTATTCGTACTGATTTACCAGAAATAGTACGTGAATTGTACAAGAAAAGCGATCGAATTGTTATTTCAACTAATGGCTTCTTTACTGATCGAATTGTAGCTTTATGTAAAGAATTCCCAAATATTGGTATTCGAATTTCAATTGAAGGGTTAGAACAGACAAATAACGAAATCCGTGGATTACAGGATGGATATAATCGTGGTTATACTACTTTAAAAAAGTTACGTGAAATGGGAATGAAAGATGTAGGTTTTGGTATGACTGTTCAAGATAAAAATGCACCTGATCTGGTTCCTTTATATGAGATTTCTAATGAAATGGGCATGGAATTTGCAACAGCATCTTTACATAATAGTTTCTATTTTGTTGAGGCAAAAAATATCATCAAGGATCGTCCTATGGTTGCTCAGAACTTTGAGGATTTAGTTAATAAACTTTTGA
>CAJMNU010000058.1 GCA_905214855.1 uncultured bacterium
AATATCACATAAAGCTCCCAATGCACAATGTGGCGGACACTCCGGAGCCGGCATTCCCGGAAAACCTCCTTTTCCACTCAAAAATCCTGCATATGCCCCTCCCTGTGCACCAATACCGATCAGTCCAAATCTAACTTTTCCCATGTTTTTTCTCCTTTCTTAGATTGAAGTATGTCTTCTATTTTTATTCTTTCATCCTTTTTTGAAAAAAAGGAGTCCCACAAAGCCAGATCTCAAACAAAGTTCTTCTTCCTATCCAGCTTTCCAAGCCCCCCCCCAGTTAAAATTCCAAATCCCAGAAACCAAAAATCTGTTTCTTATATCTTTCTGTTCCTTACATCAAAATCATACCTTCTTCATCTGGTTTCATCGGCAGAGCGATCATCAGATCCACAATCGTCATTGCGATCGGAAAACCTGACCAGAACAACAACAGATACAGAACCGCTGTTTTATATTGATGAGTATAGAAACGGTGTCCTCCAAACCATCCGGTAAAAAGAGCCAGTTTGATATACTTTCTGCGGTTTACCATACGCTTTTCGCGTGCATAGATCATATCATATATTTTATTAACAAAACTTTGCAGTTTTGTAGGCTTATCCTCAATCCCATACTCTTCTTTTGTCTTTTGGAGTTCATTCTCCAAATCCAGGTATTTTTTTACCTGTTCCGCATCCAGCTTCTGCTGTTGTTTTTTTCTCGCTGCCATATAGCAAAACCTCCTGTTTACGGAATCATTTGATCATCTGATAGTCGAGGGCAGACATTGCTCTGCCCTCTTTATTACAATAATTATGCTTCTCTCATTGCCTTCTCTTTGATCGCCTGAATCTCTCCTTGGATAGATTCCATCTTCTCTTTTGTCAAAGGATAGAACTTCATGGAGATCAGGTTACAGATCAGACCAATGATAACCATACCATACATCAGGAAAATACCTGCATATTTCAAACTGTCACTGTACGGGCTTGCTGCTGTAGGAAGCTGATCTGCAAAGCCAACTCCTGCAAATACAAGACCTGCGATCAATGGTGCTAAAGAGGAGATCAGTTTATCAACAAAGCTGAACAATGTTCCCATAAGTCCCGGTACATAGCGTCCGGAACGATATACCTCATAGTCTGCACAGTCTGCAGTCATAGGGATTACAATATTTCCGGAGATTGCCTGGAAACCACCGTTTAAAGCAGTCAGACCAACCAATGCCAGTGAGAAGAAGTTCCATCCTGCAAATCCTGCCACACCCGGAAGAGAGAAACTTGTCGGATCTCCAAACAGCCACAGCAAAATAAGCAATACGTTCATAATAATACCACCACCGGAACCGATGATCATGGCTTTTCTCATACCCATCTTAGTTGCAAGACCACCGATACCAAAGATGATAAATGCAAGTGTAAATGGAAGTGTGTACGCATTCATACCACCGTACAGGGCAAAGTTGCCGCAGACAACACCGAACATAACAGCTGTAACTGCAGATGTTCTTGCCTGACTTGCCAGCTTATCTGTAGATGCATTTACAACCAGCATCTGGATCGCACGGTTATGGCAGATAACATCAAAATAATCTTTAAATCCAACTTTGACTGCCTTACCTGTACCAAAATACTTTGTCTGATCTTTTGGCCAAATTGCCCAAACTGCGATCACCATACAGATAAATGCTGCCACTGCTGTAAATACCCAGTAATCATGGAAGAATCCTGTTGTAATAAAGTTACCATCATATTTTGCTGCATATTTTGCAACTACAATAGCAAGACCTGTAAATAAGAAAGAGTTGTAGATCGCATCAAACATAGCGAACAAAGGTCTCTGCTTTGGATCGTTAGTTAAACATGTCTGTGCAGATTTTGTAACAACACACTGGAATGTATAACCAATATAATAGATCATGGACATAAATACGAAGAAAATCGTACGTATAATGCCCTCGGGCAACTTATGTGTTACATGGAACATAATAAAACTGGTTACCAAAAGGATCAGATGACCGATGATAATGAACGGACGGTTCTTACCAAACTTTCCATCTGTCTTATCTACAATGTAACCTACAAACGGGTCTGTCACACCATCCCACACTCTCATCAGAGTACTGAAACTGGATGCCATGATAGTTGCCATACCAACAAAACCGTTCAGATAATATGCCACATATCCCATAAAGAACAAGTAAATGTTAGTAGATGTGTTGTTCAGCGCAAACGCTGCGATACGATACACCGGAACGCCGTGAAGCCCATTCCCTCTGTCGTATGGATCTGTTTTTGCCATAGTGAAATATCCTCCTTTTTTCTCTGCATACTCTTATGCATACTTGCCTGTAAGCAATATCCCCCTTTTGATGCTGCTTATAAGCGGGTGTCCCATGCACTGCAGAACGCATCTACAGTACTCTCACCCTTAAATTCGCTCTTTCCTGTTATCTTCTCCACTACCTGACGAATCACATCACGATCCGGACTATACGCATTGATATAGGTCGGAACCATCGGAACATCGATCAGATGGAATGGATTGTTAACAGAAACGAACACGGTCGGCATCTCTGTCACATACCATGGGATGTCCGGTCCCATTGGCATACTCCAGTGCAGCCTTCTTTCATTGCTTTGAGAAAATCCGCTTACATTCGCTACCAAGATCACCGCATCATACTGGCTTACAAACTGTCTGACTGGTGTACTTGCCAACAGCAATTTGCCATTGCCGCTTTCTGGATTGAATGTAGTCACCTCAAAGCCTGCCTCCTCAAGATACTCTTTCATCATGCTCTCTACAGTATCTGTACTTCCTCCCATCATCTTCGCCATGGAAGCTCCAGAATCAATACTATAAAGCATAATTCTCTTGTGGGTTTCTGGTTTTAACGGAAGCTGATCCTTTGTATTCTTTACCAGAGTGATAGATTGGTCGATCACCTCGTTTGCCTTCTTTACATGTTCCTCACATCCGATTACGGACAGACCACTTTCCGGAGGCATCAAAGTTCCTTCCAATTTTTTCTGAGGAAGTTTCAGCATCGCTTTCATCGCCAATACACGCATTACCGCTTCATCCAGACGCTCTTTGCTGAGCATACCGCTCTCCAGTGCCTCTTTCATAAAGGTAACATCTTCCTCTTTATCTCGGTAATACAGAATCATATCACAGCCTGCCTCAATCGCTCCTGGTACGAACTCACTTCTCTTTTTCTTGGAAGTCAATCCTACCATATGCGTTGCATCTGTGATAATCAGTCCGTTAAATCCCAGCTGATCACGCAGAAGATCAGTCAATAATTCTTTCGCCACTGTAGCCGGCATGATCTCTTCGTCTTTAATGCCTGGGCGAAGTTTGCGGGAATAACTTGGCAGCTGGATATGTCCGATCATCACAGATTGCACACCTGCATCGATCATTCCCTTATATACTTTTCCGTATGTCGCATCCCATTCCTCACAAGAAGAGGTATTGATCGTTGTCACAATATGCTGGTCACGCTCATCCATTCCGTCTCCCGGAAAATGTTTCATACAGCATGCTACACCAGCATCTGATGCGCCTCTCATATATTCTTTTGCCATTTCCAGAACCATATCCGCATCACTGCCAAAACAACGGTTAGAAACAACACAGTTTCTCCAGTTCTGATTGATATCCACAATTGGAGCAAATGTCCAGTTACATCCTACCGCAGCAGCCTCTTTACATCCATAATACCCCATATAATAGGCATTTTCCGGATTATGGGAAGCTCCGATAGCAACCGGATCTCCAATCCTGACTCCACCTGATACAGCACCATTTCCTCCTGATTCTACATTCGCAGCGATCAACGCCGGAATCTTGCTGTATTCCTGTACCATCTTATTTTGATGATACAATTCTTCTGGCTTCAAATTGGTATAACGGAAACCGGAAATATGATATGCATCAATGCGTTCCTTGATCTCCTCATCCGTATTTCCCCAAAGCATATCCACAAAAACCTGACCAATCTTTTCATCTAATGTCATCTTCTCTAAAGTGTTATTTACCCATTTCACCTCTTCATCTGATAAATAAAATGGTTTTGTTTTCAAATCCACCATATAAATCCCTCCTTCTACCTTCATTTTTTATGATAAATTCTGTTCAAATTCTTCTAAAAGACGTTCCTGATACTCTCCTTCGTATGTTCCATCCAGAAATCGTTCCAGAGCTTCTTTTACAAAGCGTTCCCATGAAACTTTTTCCTGTCTCACCAAGATCGGATAATACAATACATGATTTTTCTTTGCTGCCTGTTTATCTCCTGGAGCATCTCCCACCATCAATACATGGGATGTGTCATAGCCCATTTCCAACATTTTTTGAATACAATAGGCTTTACTTCCTGCATTCTGTGCCAGCATGATATCAACATCTTCCATCAGATGATGCTGTTCCCATTCCTGAAGCACTGCATCTGGATTTGCTGATGACACAATTGCAACATCCGCAGACTCATGTGCCTTTCTGAGAGCCTCTTTTACCCCTTCAAAAGGCTGTTTTTCCTCTTCTGGAAGCTGTCCGATCCTTTCATTAACCGCCTCTGACCATGCCAATGCCTTTCGCATACAGACACTGTCCATCTCCTCAGCAGCCTTTTTCAAGACATCATTGGAAAGTTCATTGGAAAACTCCACCCAATGTTCCAGACTGCCAATATCCTCAATTGGTCTGTATTGATGGCTGACTTCCTTCAGACAGATCACAAGTGCCTTAAAACGGTTGACTCCTCTTGTCATAGAATACAGATTGATCTCATTCCAACGCTTTAAGACTGTGTCCTCCCATTCAAAAAGCTCCCACTCTTCCACCATACATGGACCAAAGCAGCGAAAATGTTTGATATCCATGGTATCCATTGCACAACCATCTGAATCTACACAGACTAAAAAGGACTGTTTCTTCTCAAAAGATTCAAAAACTGACATTTCATTAACCTCCGATTTTTCTGTTTTTTTATAACAGCATTTTGCACAATTTTTTTATTGAACTCTTTTCATTTTCTCTTGTATATATTCACCACAATATCTTGATTTTAGTATAGGTTTTTTATAAACTTTATTGAAGTAACAATTTTCTTTTTTTTACATACGATTTTACTTATGGATTGAAATAGCATCAAAATCATGCTATAATATAGAAAAATTGTATGTATGAGGTGCTTTTATGCAGATTGATTTAGTAACTTTTCTACAAACTCTGCTTCAAAGTCAAGGATTATCTTTCCGTTTGTTCTCTCCTCCCTTTTCGGACATCACGGAAATCGACCTTGGACTTCGCAGCCAACTTTTTGTACATTTTAACTATATAGAATATTTTTCTCCGTTATTTGACAACTGTGAAGAAAACAGTCTCTGTCTTTTTACAGATGATTTTGATGCACATTTTGCAGTCTTTCAACTTCCTTCGACAATAGATCTGCCACAGCCATCCTATGTTGTGATAGGTCCTTATATTACCGCTCCAATTTCTAACATCCGTTTCTTTGAGATCACTCAGGCTCTTGAAATTCCTCAAATTCTTCACAAAGAACTTCTGGAATACTACAACAGCCTTGCGAACTTTACAGAAGCCTCTATGGAAAATTTTCTGAATGCCATTGCAACTATCATGTATGAAGGAGAAAAAACGTTTAAACGGATTTCTCTGGATCATCAGATGCATTTGATCTCAGATAAGCTGGAATTTAATGTCAATCACAGCTCTGAACTTGCCATGTCCATTGTAGAACAACGATATCAGTCAGAAGACCTTCTTTTATATGCTATTCAATGTGGTGACACAAACAAGGCTTTGGAACTGTACACAAATTTCTCCAAATTTAAGCTAGTTCCCCGTTCTCCGGATAAACTGCGTAATTCCAAGAACCTTCTCTTTGTGTTAAACACCCTGTTCCGCAAAACCGTACAGCAAAGCTATGTGCATCCTTACCACATTGATGAACTTTCTTCCCAGCTTGCCATCAAGATTGAGGCAATGAAATCACCTGAGCAGTCACAGATTGTAGTTCGTGAGATGATACGCAAATATTGTAACCTTGTACAAAATTATTCTCTGCGCAATTATTCTCCTCTTTTACAAAAGGTGATAAACCATATTGATTTTCACTACACAGAAAACCTGTCACTCAGTGTTCTTGCAGAATTATTTTCTGTCAGTTCAACATATCTTTCCGGTCTCTTTAAAAAAGAAGTTGGTATCACTCTGACAGATTACATCAATCAAAAACGCATTGAACATTCTTTGATCTTACTCAATACCACTTCACTTCTGATACAAAATATTGCAGAACAGGTCGGCTTCTCGGATGTAAATTACTTTACAAGAACCTTTAAAAAATTCAAAGGAATCTCCCCAAGAGATTATAGGGAAAGTATACAAAGACAAAAAAAATAACACCTTCATAAAAATAAGCATCTCATATGATAGGAAAGACTTTCACATTTAAAATACAGTCTTTCCTATTTTTTATTTTTCCTTTTTTAGCAGCCTGCTATTTTCTTCCACTCTCTTTTTATTTAAAGGATATATCAAGATCAGACTGAGACCTACGGCAAGATAAAAAATCCCTGGTGCTAATGTTGAAACACTGTAAATACTTTCCCTCACCGCTTCTGTCTGTACCTGTACCAAAGAATTATACCCGATCAGTTCCAATGCAAATCCCCCCAGACCTCCTGCAAGTGCCTGCCCGATCTTTCTTGCAAACGAATACACCGCATAGATCGTCCCATCTTCCCTTTTTCCTGTTTTTACCTCTTGGTCATCAATAATATCGGTGATCATTGCCCAGATGATCATATTAAAATAACAAAATCCAAAATAGCTGATCAGATTGATCAAAATATATGTCATCGGATTTTTTACACGGATCACAAATAAAAAAATTCCAATAAGACCACCTAAAATAGTTGCTGTTGCCCCAGATTCTTTTTTTCCAAAACGCTGGATCAATTTTACAATAAATGGTGCAAGTAAAAAAGTTGGCAGCATTCCTACAAAAGACATCAAAGAAAGTGCCTTTGCACTCCGAAAATAGTCTGCAAAAAGATACTGGTTCATAGACTGTGTCAAAAGCTGTCCAAGAAGCAAAAAGATGGCTGCTGTTATGATTCCCCAAAGTGCCCTGTTCTTTAAGAGGTCCTTGACAGTCTGTATAAAATTTTCTTGTTTTTTAACCTCCTTCTTCTGTATACGTTCTGTCGTCATAACATAACAAAGCAGATAACATACGATTGTACATACAGAAAAGATTCCAGCAATCCATGTCATCCTTGCCCCATCCAAAATCTGATTTCCCGCCTCGTCTTTTGTATAAAGTATCATAGGCGTTCCCACACCAATTACAATACTCGCAAGAGCTGCCCCAAGGCTTCGGAATGTGGAAAGAGCTGCACGATCATTCGGATCATCACTGATCACGGATGCCATAGAACCATACGGAATATTGATAGAAGTATAAAACACACTGCCCCAAAGAATATATGTGACAAACATATATATAATTTTTACTGTCATAGGGGCAGATGCCATTCCTGACTGATACATCAAAAAACTTGCCAGTGCGACCGGACCACTCATCCACAAGATCCATGGACGGAATCTTCCATTCTTACTTGGACGCATCACATCCACAATCCTTCCCATTGTCACATCTGTAAACGCATCCACACATCTCGCTGTCAAAAACAAAGTTCCTACAATTCCTGCACTGATACCCAAAACTTTTGTGTAAAATACCATCAAAAATGAACTGGCAAAAATAAAGGTAAAATCATTTCCAAAATCGCCAAACATATAGCCTAGTTTATCCCTCAGTCCAAACCGACGTATCTCATGTTTCTTTTCCTTTTTTTCATAGATCATTTTTTTATCTTTTCCCATGCCTTTTTCTTACCTCCATTTCTAAATCTCTTTTTTTATCTTCCTTAGTATAGACAAAGTCATGGTCTTTTACACACAAAAAGAGCAGCACCGTATGGCACTGCTCTAAAAAACATACTATTTTAAATTCATCTTTAACCTGTCACCATCTAAAACGATCTGTCACATCATTCAATCTCAGAAACGATCTTCTTAATATATGGAAGATTATTCTTCAGCTTGTCCTCTGTCGGCTCATCAGAAAAGTCCTCAAATGTGATATATTTATCATATCCGACTTTTTTAAGTGCCTTAAACACTTTCGTAAAATCTGTATATCCATCTGTAAATGGAGCCCAGCCTGGTGCAAACTTCTCTACACCATCTACTGTCTTCTTACTCCACATAGCATTCTTTACATGCACATGATCCAGATATTCACCTAAGATCTCCATAGCCATTTGGTATTCTTCAAATCCCTCATAGAAAATATTTCCGGTATCGTAGATCACACCAATATAACGGCTGTCAAAATTGGATGCAATGCGGTAAGCTGCACTTGCAGAACTTGCAATCGTTCCATGATGCATCTCCATGTTTGCCTTTACGCCATATTCTTTTGCCAGCTTTTCTACAACACCAAAACTATCTACTGCTTTCTTGAAAAGTTCCGGATATCCTACAGCCGGATCATACTGAAGGCAGTTCACACGGATCTTCGGGCAATTCATAATAGCTGCTGCTTTCATTGCACGCTCAATCTCTTTCGGATCACTTGCTGCATTCAGATAAGTAGCAAGAGCATTGATCTCCAGACCATTTGCATCGCAAAGCGCCTTTATTTCTGCTGCCTGCTGATCGATCGTAGCAATATCATATGTACAAAGATTATTGCGCCAATAAGATGGTTTCTCTGCCAAAATCTCCGGATCTTTAGAAATGGAAGTCACTCTCCATTCTACTCCATCAAATCCAGCGATACAAGATGGTATTTTATATTCATCCGGTAAAAATTGATATGGTTTTTCGCCAATGATAACACTTACATGCCCT
>CAJMNU010000059.1 GCA_905214855.1 uncultured bacterium
TTTACCATCTGGGAGCAGATGGTGCAATGGCAGAATAAATCATTATAAGGATCTTTCTTCATTTTCTTTTACACAAAAAGACAGATAGAAACGGGTACCGATTGATTTGACATTCATCCGATACCCGTTTCTACACTATCTCATCCATTGGACTTTACCTCATATGCTTTTTTATTGTGATCATCTGGTTTTCTTACAATTTTCTTTTACAGTATCCCTTTATATTATATACTATATGAAACTTTTCCTTTGTATCCTACGCTCTTATTTTCTTCTAAAAGTTTTATCCTAATTGTATATAAATTTTAATCTGTAATTTATAAAATAAATTTTTTATCTTTTACATGGTATCTTTATACTATATAGTTTCTTTTGTACTTTATAAGATGCATATTTACAAAATCATCATTTCCGTATACTTTATAAATTCTCTGTATTGGTACTTTTATAAGACTCTCGAATGATTTCTGAGAACCTTTCTTTCTCTCGGATAAGAACCCACACTTACCATTTTATTTTAATATTCTATTCCTCTTTACTGTGCTTTTTCGATCTCTTTTCATTCACCTTTGTATCTGTCCATATGTTACCTTATGTATTTTAATATCTTATGATACTTTCTCGTCATATCAAAAAATATCAATCTGTACTTTGGAAATTTTTATCATATGGTATTTGAAAATCATCTACTTATTTGCTTTTGTAAAAAGTTTCCTGTGGGTTAGCTTCTGTTGCCTTTGGACCGTACCTCCTATTCTTAAATTCAAAAGAGTTATCTTTTGTACTTTGTGTTTCTTTTTCTCTTTTGTTGTCTTTAGTATAGTCCTTTTTTCTATTTTTGTCAACACTTTTTTCTATTTTTTTATCTTTTTTTTGTATTCTCAAAAATTGTAAATAATTTTTCCAAATATTTCTATTTTTTCATCAATTTTACATTTTTTTATTATTATATTTTTACATTATGAGATAATTTTAGTCCAATTTCTTCTTTTTTATAATTCTTTCTCTGCTTGATCTAAAATCCTTCTTGCTCTTTGAACCTGCAGTTCATCTGTCCTGAAAATCTGAAATTCGTCAAAACCCTCTATTCCCATGGGAACTCCCTTTTTTCTATATTCCATTCCACTCTCCACGATTTTCTTTCCAGACATATGAAAACTTCTGATTGTACTTTGACTTTGCAGCATTCTCTGAATTACCTGTGCATCCACTCCACTTCCTGCCATAATATCAATCTCTCCTGCTGCCTTATCCGCCAGCTCCTCAATCAGCTGTCTTCCTTCCTCACAAGTTTTTCTCTGCCCAGATGTCAAGATTGTCTGAATTCCAATACTTTTTACCTGATCTAAAGCCTCCAGTGGATCACAGCATACATCAAAAGCACGATGTAATGTCATATGACAATCTTTTGCACATTCTCTCAATTTTTTCATCTTTTCCAGATCTAATTTTCCATCTTTTTGCAGACAACCGACCACAATCCCATCTGCCCCACGTTCGGCAAATAACCCTACTTCCTGTTTTATAATAGAAAATTCATGTTCTGTGTAAAGAAAATCTCCAAATCGTGGACGTATCAGCACATGGATTCTTATTTGAGGACACACTTTTTTAATCTCATCAAACAAACTCACACTTGGTGTCGTTCCTCCAATCATAAGATTTCCACAAAGCTCCAAGCGATCTGCGCCTCCTCTATAAGCTGCGATCGCTGACTCTGCACTATCTGCACATACTTCCAGAATATAAGGTCTCTGTCTTTTCTGCATATTCTCATCCTCTCTTCCACGTTATTTTCCATGTTATTTTATTATCGTTTCATCTTGTATTTTCCAACGATACCTCACTTTATGTTCTGTTTTTCTTATCGCCTTTCTTCTTACTTCAATCAGAATACCACATTTTAGTTTTCCTGTCTTCCCCATTTCTTTTTTGTTTTACCTTATTACATTCCTCCTTTTTTGCAAATAAAGACGTAATTTCTGTCAATTTAAGACCTAACATTTTTTCTTTGAATCAGTATAATAAAATTATACAAATCGTGTAAATATAAAAGAATTGAATTCAAAGGAGACTGTTTGACATGGAAAAATATGCATGGAAAGCGACTGTACTTGATGGCAAATTAGAGGAGTATACTCGCCGTCATAATGAAATCTGGCCAGAACTTGTAGAGGTTTTAAAAACTGCTGGAATCAAAAATTATACTATTTGGAATGTAGGAAATGAATTGTTTGGTTACTATGAGTGTGAACAAGGTGCTGCATATGCTGCAAAAGTACAGGCAGAAAGTCCAGTTGTTGATAAATGGAATGAATACATGAAAGATGTCATGGTAATGAAAATGGATCCTGTGACTGGAGCACAGCCTAAACTTGTTAAAGTATTTGAATTGGATTGATCAGGTCGGAGGAGAGCTACATGAAACAATATTACCTTGCCGTTGATATCGGAGCTTCCAGCGGTCGTCATATCTTAGGATCTATCGAAAATGGAAAGATCGAATTGGAAGAAATTTATCGTTTTGAAAATGGTCTTGTCAAAAAAGACGGTGAATTATGTTGGGATCTTCCAAAACTGTTTTCTGAAATTAAAAACGGTTTGAAAAAATGTAAAGAAATCGGAAAAATCCCTGTTACTATGGGAATTGATACTTGGGCTGTTGACTTTGTTCTGCTTGATGAGGAAAACCACATTCTTGGAAACACTGTCGGCTATCGTGACAGCCGTACTTCTGGCATGGATGAAAAGGTATATGAATCCATTTCCTTAGAAGATCTGTATGCAAGAACAGGAATACAAAAACAGATTTTTAACTCTGTATACCAGTTAATGGCAATCAAACAGACTCATCCTGAGCATCTGAAAAAAACTAAAACATTTTTGATGATCCCTGATTATTTCCACTATCTTCTGACTGGAAATGCCATGACAGAATATACAAATGCCACTACGACACAGCTTGTAAGCCCTGTGACAAAGGATTGGGACTTTGAATTGATAGAACGTCTGGGATTTCCAAAAGATATTTTTGGTTCTATTTCTCTTCCTGGCACAGTAGTTGGCTCTTTTAGTAAAGAAATAGAAGATGAAGTTGGTTTTTCTTGTACTGTTGTACTTCCTGCCACTCATGATACAGGTTCTGCTGTCCTCTCTGTTCCGGCAAACGATGACAACTATATCTATATCAGTTCTGGTACATGGTCTTTGATGGGACTTGAAATGAAACAGGCTGATTGTTCTGCCGCTTCCATGCAGGCAAATCTGACCAATGAGGGCGGTTATGAATATCGCTTCCGTTATCTTAAGAATATCATGGGACTGTGGATGATCCAAAATGTACGCAAAGAACTGAACAATGAATATAGCTTTGCACAACTTTGTGATCTTGCAGCAAAAGAAACCACATTTTCTTATGTAGATGTCAATGACCCATGTTTTCTTGCCCCAGACAGTATGATCGAAGCCATTCAATCCTATTGTGCATCTCATAATGAACCAGTTCCCACTACTCCGGGAGAAATTGCAAATTGTGTATACAGCAGTTTGGCTTCCAGTTATGCAGATACTGTAACAGAACTGGAAAAATTGACCAATCGTACATATGAAAGAATCCATATTGTAGGAGGAGGTTCTAATGCTTCCTATTTGAACCAGCTCACTGCTAACAGTACAAAACGCCCTGTTTATGCTGGTCCTACAGAAGCAACTGCTCTTGGAAATATTTTGGCACAGATGCTCCATGCAAAGGATTTTTCTTGTGTCAGTGAAGCACGTTCCTGCGTCTTCTCCTCTTTTGGAGTAAAAGAATTCCTTCCTCAATAACTTTGAAAACAAAGGTCATTTTAAAAACGCATTGCGTAATTACGTTAATTTGGTGAATTATTAAAGTTGAATAACAATTAAATCAAATATATAATAAAAGGAGATTAGTAAATATGACACTCAAAGAACGCTATGAATCTGCTAAAGAGCTGTATAGAGAAATTGGTGTGGATACTGACAAAGCTCTGGAAGTTTTAAAGAACATTCCGATCTCCATGCACTGCTGGCAGGGTGATGATGTAACTGGTTTTGACCATGATGGTCCTCTTACAGGAGGTATTCAGGCTACAGGAAATTATCCTGGAAAGGCACGCACTCCTGAAGAGCTGATGGCTGATATTGATAAAGCTCTCAGCCTGATTCCTGGAAAACACAAATTAAACCTCCATGCCAATTACGCAATTTTTAAGTCTGGAGAATTTGTTGACCGTGATCACCTTGAACCAAAGCATTTTAAAAAATGGGTTGAATTTGCTAAAGAAAGAGGCTTGGGTCTTGATTTTAATCCAACATTCTTCTCTCATCCAAAGGCAGAACAGTATACACTCTCCAGCCCAGATGAGGAAATCCGTCAGTTCTGGATCCGTCATGGTCAGGCATGTGTACGTATTTCTCAGTATTTTGCTGAGGAGACAGGTATGCCATGTACTATGAACATCTGGATTCCAGATGGTTTGAAAGATATTCCGGCTGACCGTCTTGGTCCGAGAGCACGTTTTAAAGATTCTCTGGATCAGATCTTATCTATTGATTATGATAAGAGTAAAGTGTTTGTCTGCTTGGAATCTAAAGTGTTTGGTATCGGAATGGAATCCTACACTGTAGGAAGCAGTGAATTTTGTATCAATTATGCCGCATACAAAGATGGTGTGATCCCGTTAATGGATAATGGACATTATCATCCAACTGAGGTGGTATCTGATAAGATTCCAGCAATGCTTCTCTTCCATGAAAAGATGGCTTTACATGTAACTCGTCCTGTACGTTGGGACAGTGACCATGTTGTTCTTTTTGATGATGAAACAAAAGAAATCGCTAAAGAAATCGTGCGCAACAATGCTCTGGATCGTGTATTCCTTGCACTGGATTTCTTTGATGCCAGCATCAACCGTATCAGTGCATGGGTTGTTGGTATGAGAAATATGCAGAAGTCCCTTTTGTACGCTCTGCTCACACCAAACAGTGAATTTAAGGCAATGCAGGACAATGGCAACTTTACTAAACTGATGATGCAGCAGGAAGAATTAAAAACATATCCATTTGGTGATGTTTGGGATTATTTCTGTGAATCAAACCATGTACCTGTAAAAGAATCTTGGTTTGACCAGATTGAATCCTATGAAAAAGAAGTTCTCTCCAAGAGAAACTAAAAACAGAGACAAAATGATAACAAAATGAAAGAGGTATTACCATGAAAGTTTTAGACGCTGAATTTGTACAGGGTTTTATCAGAATGTGTAACGATGGATGGGAACAGGGCTGGCATGAAAGAAATGGCGGAAATCTGACCTACCGTATCAAGCCAGAAGAAGTAGATTCTGTAAAGGAAAACTTCTGCACAGACCGCGAATGGGCACCAATCGGTACCAGTGTTCCTGGTCTTGCCGGAGAATATTTTCTGGTTACTGGTTCTGGAAAATATTTCAGAAATGTCATTCTCGATCCAGAGGCAAATATCTGCATCGTTGAAGTAGATCAGAAAGGTGAAAATTACCGTATTCTCTGGGGTCTTAATAAAGGCGGAAGACCAACCAGTGAACTTCCAAGCCATCTGATGAACCATGAAGTTAAAAAAGCAGTTACAAATGGTGCTCATCGTGTCATCTATCACTGCCATGCTATCGCATTGACTTTTGTTCTGCCATTGGATGATAAAGTATTCACACGTGAACTCTGGGAAATGGCTACAGAATGCCCTGTTGTATTCCCAGAAGGTGTCGGTGTTGTAGGCTGGATGGTTCCAGGCGGACGTGACATTGCTGTAGAAACCAGCAAACTGATGAAAGAATACAATGTTGCGATCTGGGCTCACCATGGTGTATTCTGCTCCGGAGAGGACTTTGATCTGACATTTGGTCTTGCTCATACTGTAGAGAAATCTGCTGAAATTCTGGTTAAAATGCTTTCTATGAGACCAGATAAATTGCAGACTATTACACCACAGAATTTCCGTGATCTGGCAAAAGATTTCCGTGTCACATTGCCTGAGAAATTTCTGTACGAAAAATAAGTTGATCATTTCACTAATTTGTGCATAGATTCATGCAGGGGAGAGTTTGGAGCTGTGACCCCAAAAGCAGCTCTGAGCAATTAGCTCTATAAGAGGGATAGAGCTTTAAAAAGGTATCGTTCCATTTTGGTGCGATACCTTTTTTATGATACGTTTTGCTACTCTTCTACCCCCTTTCTTTACTTCTGTTTTTGCCTATGTTACAATGTAAATAATTGGCATTTATACAATTATTTTAAAATTTCCTGTTAGAAAAGGAGTAGTTACATCATGCACAGCGAACTATTAGAAAAGCTGCTTCCTGTTACCGCAGAAGAACAATCTATTCTGGACGGCGGCAAGAATGTTCAGCAGGATCTTTATACGCAAAGCCGTGACTTTGTTGTAGACAGTGGAAAAATGTTGGAAAAAGGAAAATTGATCGATATCCGCCCCCATACACGTTTTGTACATTTTCCCAAACATCGGCACAATTATATTGAGATCGTATATATGTGTGCTGGTCAGACAACACATATTATCAATGACTCTACTAAAATTGTTTTAACAGAAGGCAATCTGCTTTTTCTGACCCCCAATGCAACTCAGGAAATCCTCCCTGCCAGTTCTAATGACATTGCTATCAACTTCATGGTGCTGCCTCAATTCTTTGATGCTGCATTCGCTATGATGGATGATGAAAATGTACTCCGTGAATTTTTAGTTGACACATTGCGCCAAGATTCCAGTTCTGCCGGATATATTCATTTCCGCATAGCAGATATCCTGCCAGTACAAAACTTAATTGAAAATATGATATGGTCTCTCCTGAATCATCAGGCAAACCGCCGCCGTATCAATCAGGCAACTATGGGACTTTTGTTTTTACAGCTCTTAAACTATACAGATAAAATCAATCAAAATGCTCCAGATTATTACGAACAAAATCTTGTATTTTCTTCTCTTCGTTATATTGAAGAAAATTATAAGACGGCTACCTTGACAGAACTTTCTGCTCAACATAATCAATCTATGTACTACCTAAGCAAACTGATCAAAAAATATACCGGAAGTACTTACAAGGAACTGCTGCAAACTAAGCGTTTTAACAAGGCGATCGAACTTCTGCGCACCACCAAACTCTCGGTCTCTGATATTATTTCTTATGTAGGATACGATAACACCAGCTATTTCTACCGTATTTTTAAAGAACGTTATCATATGAGTCCCAAAGATTATAGGGATTGTCAAAATACACCTACTGTGCTACACTAAAGGATGCGAAATTACACGATAAGAGGGGATTTTAAGTATGAAAAGAGCATCTTATGAAATGGATATGTGCAATGGTCCGCTGCTTGGCAAAATTCTTATCTTTGCCATCCCGCTGATGCTTTCTGGTATCCTTCAGCTTCTATTTAATGCTGCGGACATCATTGTTGTAGGTCGTTATGCCGGCAGTCAGGCATTGGCAGCTGTAGGATCTACAGGATCTCTAATCAACCTTTTGATCAATGTTTTTATGGGATTTTCTGTTGGTGTCAATGTTTTAGTCGCACGATACTACGGAGCCCATGACGAAAAGAATATCAGTGACACCGTTCATACTGCTATCATGACCAGTATTGTATCCAGCATCATTCTTGTGTTTGTAGGCATCTTTGCCTCCAGACCGCTTCTCTCATTAATGGGAACTCCGGATGATGTATTGGATCAGGCAGTTTTATATATGCGCATCTATTTTGCCGGAATGCCTGTGATCATGATGTATAACTTTGGCAGTGCGATATTAAGAGCAATTGGCGATACCAAACGTCCTTTGTATTTTCTTTTGATCGCAGGTGTTGTCAATGTACTTTTAAACTTGTGTTTTGTCATTATTTTTCACATGGGAGTGGAGGGAGTTGCCCTTGCTACCGTAATTTCTCAGGTGATCTCTTCTGGACTTATCATCCGCTGTCTGATGAAGATGCCCGGTGCGCTCCGTCTTCATTTTAAACTGATAAAGATCCATAAAGAAAAGCTGGTTGAAATTATTAAGATTGGTCTTCCTGCGGGAATGCAGGGTGCTATTTTCTCTATTTCTAATGTATTGATCCAGTCCTCTATCAACTCATTTGGCTCTATCGCCATGGCAGGTAATACGACTTCCTCCAATATTGAGGGCTTTATCTATACAGCAATGAATGCTTTTTATCAGACTAATTTGAGTTTTACCAGTCAGAATTATGGCGGAAAAAAATATGACCGTATCAACCGTATTTTATTTACTTGTCTTGCCTGTGTCACTGTGATCGGAGCAGGTCTTGGCTTTCTTGTCATTGCCTTCGCACGCCCTTTGATCCATATCTATTCCACAGATCCTGAGGTCGTTTCCTATGCAGTGCTGCGTCTTGGTATCATCTGCAGTACCTATTTTATATGTGGCATTATGGATACACTTGTCGGGAGCATGAGGGGACTTGGTTACTCTGTTCTTCCTATGATCGTATCTCTCACAGGTGCTTGTGGACTTCGTATTGTATGGATTTTTACTATCTTTGCCATTGACCGCAGTTTGACGATCCTTTACCTGTCCTATCCTGTATCCTGGCTGGTGACTGCGGTTGCCCACTTGATCTGTTTTCTTGTGATCCACAAAAAACTTCTAAAAAGAGATCCTGTCTAATAGAGATTGGTATACAAGTGCCTTCTTTTGTGTTATACTATCGTAACAGAAACGCATAGGATCATGTCTGATCAGGGTATGCTAATATTTAAATTTTAGGAAATACTCAATCAGAGAAAGAGGTGCATAACAGTTAAAGAAATTTTATAAAAAATTATAAATAAGTATTGGCTTTTATAA
>CAJMNU010000060.1 GCA_905214855.1 uncultured bacterium
CATTGTAAAATCTGGTGATACATTGTCAAAGATTGCGAACATGTTCGGAACAAGCGTGGATGCAATAGCAAAATATAATAACATCGCAGATGTAAATAAAATTTCAGTTGGACAGGTTATCAAAAATCCGGCAAACGCTACTAGCAGTAAGGAGGAATACGACATGCCAGTTATTAAAGAAAGCAGCAGAGGAAAAGCAGTCAAAATATGGCAGATCATTGTGGGTGTCAATGCAGATGGTATCTTTGGACAGGCTACAGAAACAGCTACAAAAGCATTTCAGAAAAAAGTTGGCATTGCACAGGATGGCATTGTCGGAAAAAACACATGGAGATATGGGCTTGAAAGTGTTGGGTGATTTTCTAAGTGGGAAGACCAAACAAATATGATACAAATGTGAAACCGTATCTGGATGACATTAAAAAAATGTGTCTGACTATGACGGAGGAACAAATAGCAGCAACTTTGGGAGTTGCTTATAGTAGTTTTCGTGTTTATAAAAAGCAATATCCGGCATTAGAAAACAGTTTAAAAAAGGGACGCTTTGAACTTGTTCTGGAGCTTAGGAGTGCATTGATAAAGCGTGCTAAAGGTTTTAAGTATGCTGAGACAAAAGAAACAATTGAGAACGGTATTGTTACAAAAATTGAGAAAACAGTAAAAACGGCATTACCTGACGTTGCGGCGTTGAACCTTGCACTTAAAAATTATGACAAAGACAACTGGAGCAACGATCCACAGGTTCTTGATCTTAGAAAAAAAGAATTAAAATTAAGAGAGCAACAAATAAAAGCTAATGATTGGTAGGTAAAAATGAAACAAAAAGCATTTCTGATCAAAGAAAACAAATCATTTTTAGAATCAGAGCCTGTGCAACGTATTGATGGATTGGTAATTAATACGAACATGTGGCAGTCGCAACAGGTTATTATTCAAAGTGAAAAAATCGAAAGTGAGAACACTATATGTGATGTGTATATCTCTAATGAATCATTATCGGTTTTTGAAAAAGCAAAAATAAAAGGACGTTGTGAAGCTGGAAAATTGATTTTGACATGTGCTAAAGTGCCAACGGCTGCGATTGCAATTGATGTCATAAAGGTGGTGGGATAATGCCTGTAAGGTTTAACACAAGCGGTGGCAGCGGGATAGATACAAGTGAATTGACTGCAGAACGGGTACACGTCCTACAAGATAAAATATTTTATGGTTGTGAGAGTGATGAACCACAAAGGGGCGGAATGCCAAACATCTCTTTTCGAACTTTGGATAGAGAAGGTTCAACTGCCAGAGTAGTCAATATAGATAATTTTACAATTGCAAGTGCTGGATATTGTGCAGATGTTACCTTTGAGTCAGCTTACATTGGCTATATAAATGCTACACGGTTTGTACACGCAGTGTATGGGATTCACCCAGATTGCGTTAAATATGGTCAGGCTATTGGGGCAAATCCGGCAGGCGGAGGTTTTCATGCGACAGGTAATTTTACAGGAGATGCTAATATTTCTAGCGAGGACGTTAGGCGGGGAAAAATAGCATATTCAAAAGGACAAAAAATTATCGGCAATATGAAGGAAATAGGCATGATTTCTTACCGACCGACTACCGTGAGTCAATTTATAGAGTCTGAACAATTTATCTCTGGTCAGTTAGAGATACAAGGAGACAAAAACCTCATTGCTGCTAACATCAAAAAAGGTGTAACTATATTTGGTGTAACTGGCACATGGGAAGGATATGTGCCAACGGTGAACGATTTGTATTTACGAGGAAATCAGTTAGTGCCGTGGAGAGCAATCAGCAGTGCAACATTTGAAGCTGAACAAATCACTATAAGTAGTAATGGAGGAAAGATTGGAACTTCGAATCCTGTAAATCTTGTAGGAAAAAGACAATTACACGTTCAATATAGTTCGATAGGAATAGAGCCTTCTGTATCTGCTCTTGCGGCATGGGCAAACTATGGTCAACCAGGAAGTATCCATATGGGAAATCATTTTGAGGTGGAAGGAGAGCAAGTAGCAACATTTGATTTGAGTAATGCTCAAGTTAATCAAAAAATTCAGCTTAATTTCAATGCTATCGGAAAACGTTACATCAAACGAATTTGGTTAAGTTAAAAAATTTCACAATAGAAAAGGAGAAAAAACTATGAGTAAAAAATGTTATCACGAAGAACACGGAGTAAATTTCAATGATCTGCACAATGCTACTCCAGATCCAAACTGCACATGTGACGTAGGTATCACAGGACCAGCAGCAGTAAAGGTAGATGAGAATGAGAAGAAAGGTAATTGTTATCACAACCATAAGGGAGTAGATTTCAATGACCTTCATGGAGCAAAGCCGGATCCGGATTGTACATGTGATGTAGGAGCAACGGGACCAGCAGCAGTAAAGTAAAATTGATAAAATGAGGAATAAAGATGACATACAAAGGACTGAGTGATTTCTATAGATCAAGAGAATGGGCATTATTCAGGCTGGGTGTTATTAATAACAGGCTGTCTGATGATGGTATGACAATATGTGAGCATTGCGGGCAGCCTATTGTAAAAAATTATGACATTATAGCACATCACATCATAGAGCTTACAGAGAGAAATGTATTTGATATTGAAATCAGTTTAAACCCTGCAAACATCATGTTAGTACATCATGTATGTCATAATAAAATTCATAATAAATTAGGGACAATCAAAAGGGAAATTTATCTTGTATATGGTTCTCCGTTATCAGGGAAATCTTCATGGGTAGATAGTGTAAAAGAACCAGGCGATCTTATTGTTGATATGGACTTGATCTGGATGGCAGTGAGCGGATGTAATAAGTATGTGAAACCAGATCGGCTAAAGAATAATGTATTTGCTGTTCGTGATCTTCTCATTGAACAAGTGCGAATGGGCGTTGGAAGTTGGAAGAATGCTTATATAGTCGGTGGTTATCCCTTGCAAGGTGAACGTGAACGGGTGTGCAAAAAATTAGGAGCAAAAGAAATCTATATTGAATGCAGCAGGGAAGAATGTTTATCACGGCTTGCAGCAGATAAAGAAAGAAACAATGAATGGAAGAAATATATTGAAGAATGGTGGAGCAAGTACGCCCCCAGGGTCTATTAAAAATCTTCCACTGGGGAACTGTTGAGGGGTACATTTCTTTCGCAGAAAGTGAAAAATCACTTTTTCAAATTTGAAAAATGAAAAAAATATAAGAAAGGATCTTATCTATGAGCAGGAAAGAAGAATTAATTAGATATTTTTGCAATACAGATTCGGATAAATGTTTAATGATCCCGGTTATAGATGAGATTCTTTTTATAGAATCTCAGCTTGCCAACCTTAAATCTCTTCCTTTTATTAAAGTATATCCGTCCAACCCGGAGATGCAAAAAGCGACACCTGCATCAAAGTTATACACACAGCTTGAAGCTCAATATAACTCAACTGTCAGGACGCTTATAGCACTTTCCGGGGAAAACGGGACGGGAGAAAATTCACCTTTGCGGGAATGGGCGAAAAATTATGGAGGTAAAAAACAGTGATTGTAAAACAGTTAAATTTAACATCGGGCGTGGCTCAGGAAGTAAAATTCAATGAACCGCATTATAGATTTTTAGTGAAAAACTTTACAAGCGGAGACATTAAAGTGTCCGTAGGTGAACCGATCAGTGAAGACAACTATGCAATCATTCCCTCAGACTCATGGGAGAAGATTTCTAATAATGAAAAATATTGTTGGGATGTATTCGCAGCAGATAGTTTGTTTGTAGAATCCGCAAACGGTGGGACAGTTGAGGTAAGAGTTTTATGTTAAAAAATGATGTGATCGGGGATGAAATTTGTGGAAAATTGCATCCGGCTGAAAAAAGTATGCTTATGACTGCGTCTGGTAGAGTATTGACACTTGTTAATACACTTGAAAAACCTTTTGAATCGTTGCGACTGTTCGGAAAAAGTGAACAGTTCAAGACAAATGGACTACAGCTATATAATGGATCTACTATTACGCTTGCACCATCAAATAGTAGCACAGGTTTTACATACGCTACGGAATATCTTTTAGATGTTATAAAAAAACTTCCTGCTGGAGTGTATAGTGTTTCATACACTCTTAAAGAAACAGGGGATTTAGGAACAGGTGTTGGGAAAATAACTCTTCAGGATTCATTAAATAATATGCTCGTTAATGCGCTTAACACTTTTGAATTAACAGACGATATTAAGAATAAAGTTGAAAAAGTAGCTTTGTATGGTCGTGTTAAATCTCCAAGTACAGTTGTTAATTTTATGCTAAATGCTGGCAATAAGCCAAAGCCTTACGAACCCTATACAGGCGGCATTCCATCTCCTAATCTGGATTATCCACAAAATGTTAATTCTGGAAATGCTGGTGAAATTAATGTAAGTGTACTTGGAAAGAATATCTTACATCCAGAAGTTGATTCAAATACCAAAATTTTTCTTCCTAAAGGGACACAATTAAGCGTTTCCACTGAAAACAATCAATCATCATTAGGAGGAAGCATTCTTCTAAAATCCAAAAACGGAAGTAAAATATGGTTAGGAATCAATAAAGGAGACACACAAAAAAGTATTGTATTGAAAGAAGACGCAATTGAGATTAACAACAAACTTGTTGCTGGGGTGAATCATGCACTATTTATTGGAAATATTCAAGATTATGAACCATACAAACCAGTACAGACTCTTACTTTAGATGTTCAAGGCGATTTATATGGCATTCCAGTTAGCAAAAACGGAAACTATACAGATGAAAAAGGACAGCAGTGGGTGTGTAATGAGATTGATTGTGATCGCAGAAAATATATACAGAGATTGGCATATGAAATAGTAGATAAATCAACACTAAATATAGTTGCATTGAGTGAAAACACATTTAGATTTGCTGTTTGTAAAACAAAAAACTCATATAAAATGTCAGATGCAATGTCAAATTTTGCGCCATTTTTTATCTGGGCAAACTCTAAAAGAAGTTTCGCAATTAATGGAAATCAACTGTATTATGGTCATACAGAAGTCACAACAGCCGAGGAAATTAAACAAAAATTTGAGGCTTTACAAAAAATTGAGATATTAGGTCAACTTGCAGAACCAGTTGAACACGATCTGACAGCAGAAGAGATTGAACAATATAAAGCTCTGCATACATATAATGGCACAACAGTGTTGGGTAATGATGCAGAACTATGGATGGAAGTAAAATATAAAGCAAAACCTGCAGGAATGCGTAACCGGATGGTGAAATAGTTGCTTATTAAAGAAAAAACAATTTGGACTCCTGACAATTCCTTTTTGCTGGAGTATAGGGCAAAGGCTGAAACTGGTGAAATTGTGATCGGTCAAGAACTATGGCAAGAGCTGGACAATCTTGCGGAAGATTTTCACAACGATTGCTATTTTTACAACACAGATGACGCAATGCTGCGAATGAATTTCATGGAAAATTGTGTCAGACTTACAAAATCTCCGTTTTACAATAAACCGATGATCCTTATGCTCTGGCAGAAAGCATGGATAGAAACTTTTTACAGCTTCAAAATGTCGGAAACGACTTTTGATAGATTCAAAAAAACGATTCTTCTCATTGCCAGGAAGAATACGAAAAGTGAGACCTCATCCGGCTTGGCATTGTCTGAGTTCATAGTTGGAAATAACGGTGCAGATATTTGCTGCTCTTCTAATGATGATACTCAGTCAAGCCTTGTCTATGATGCAATTGACACTATGCGAATGTTGATTGATCCGGATGATTTAGACACAAAAAGAAATCAGCGTTTTATTCTGAACAAGAATACAAATACAAAGATTTTTAAAATGTCAGACCGGACGAAAAACAAAGAGGGGCGAAACATTGATTTTGCAATTGTGGATGAAACTCATGAGATGAAAGAAAACATCATTGGTAAATCCATTGAGCAATCACAGTCATTGAAAGACAATCCTAAATTTATCAATATCACAACGGAGGGATTTGTCATTGATGGATATTTGGACGACGAGTTAGAAAAGGCAAGGGCAGTTATAAATAAGGAAGATGACGGGCTTGCTGCAGAAAGGTTGCTGCCGTGGCTATATACACAGGATAGCGAATTAGAAGTATGGCAGGGCAATCGGAAGAACCGATTGTGGGAAAAATCAAATCCTACACTTGGAATGGTTAAGAAGTGGGAATACCTTGAAGAACAGGTGGACACAGCAAGAAAAAGTAAGGCTGATCGCATTTTCGTTTTGTCAAAAGACTTTAATATAAAACAAAATGGTGCAGAAGCGTGGCTGAATCTGGAAGATTATGACTATTCTAGCACTTACAATCTGGAAGAGTTCCGGGGATGCTTTGCATTAGGGGCTGTGGATCTTGCTTTTACAACCGATTTAGTAGCTGCAAAAATTCTTGTAATGAAGCCCGACAATAATACTAAGTATGTCTATAGCCATTACTGGATTCCTGAAAACAAATTGACAGAATCCGATGACAAAAACGCTGGTGCTGAGTATGAAAAATGGGCTAGGAAAAACCTTTTGACAATTTGTGAGGGCGGTGAAGTTGCGTTGTCGCTTGTAGCAGATTGGTTTTACAGTCTCTATGAAAATTATGATATAAAACTATGGAAATGCGGATACGATCAGAAATTCTCAAAAGACTGGATCAGCCGTATGAATTTGTACAACTGGACAAAAGAGGATGAAGATCTGGTGTTGATTATGCAGAATAGGCAGACACTTAGCAATGCTGTGAAGTTATGCGAAAGCGATTTGAAGCATCAGATTGTGAATTATAACGAGCATGAAATTGACAAATGGTGTTTAAAAAATTCTGGTATTGAGGTTGATAACCTTGGTCAATGCATGTTAGTCAAAATGGAAACACAAAAACGTATAGATGGAGCGGTTGCGCTTGTCATTTTATATGAAATGTACAGGCGTTATCGGTCAGAATACAAAACAATGATTGAAAGGGGCTAAAAGTTGAGCTGGTTGAATGGAATTTTTCAAAAACTGAATAGAAAAACGAGATGGGCTAAAATGCTCAACGGATATACCCCGATTTTTTCATCGTTTGGAACAAATATTTATGCAAGTGATGTAGTTTTGCAAGCCGTTTCCTGCATCGTAGATGAAATGAAAAAGCTGACCCCTGTACATATTCGTTATGATAGCGATGATCCTATTCCTATTAATGATGATGTACAATGGATCTTAAATAATCCGAACCCGATCATGACAAAAAGCGATTTTATAGAAAAAACAATGTGGTTATTGATACGACATTGTAATGCGTTTGTTATTCCTGTCTATGATGTGTGGAAAGACAAAAACGGCGAAGAAAGGCGTAAATATCGGGCATTATATCCCGTAGAGCCTGAAAATGTGACGTTTATTGAGGATGATTTAGGACGGTTATATGTGAAGCTGGATTTTGCTAATAACTACACAACCACGCTGCCTTATTCAGACGTGATTCATCTTAAATATAAATTTTCAAGCAATGAATTTATGGGTGGCGATGAAACCGGAAATCCAAATTATGATTCACTGTTAAAGACGCTTGAAATCAATCACAACTTATTGCAGGGTATCAACGCTGCTATGAAGTCAAGTTTTACGATAAATGGCGTTATTAAATACAATTCCTTGATGGATAACGGAAAAACAGAGCTTGCAGTGAAAGAACTTGAAGAAAAGTTGAAAAAGAATGAAAGCGGTTTTCTACCACTTGACTTGAAAGCTGACTTTATCCCGATCAAGCGTGAAACAAAATTGGTTGATGCTGATACTTTGAAATTTATTGATGAAAAGATTTTAAGAAACTGGGGTGTACCGTTGCCGATCTTGATAGGCGACTATACCAAAGAACAGTATGAAGCATTTTATCAAAAGACGATTGAAGTTTTTGTAATAGCATGGGGAGATGAATTTTCAAGAGTGCTTTTCAGTGATCGGAAGCGATCATTTGGAAATCGAGTTGTATTTTACCCTAAAAATCTTATTTTCATGAGTACGGATCAAACACTTGAAATGGTCCGACTGCTAGGTGACAGCGGATCACTATATGAAAATGAAAAAAGAGCTGCATTTGGCTTGCGACCATTGCCAGATTTAGCAGGAAAACGTATGCAGTCACTCAACTATGTCGATGTTGAAGTAGCGAGACAATATCAAATAGGACAAGAGAAAAATGAACAAGGAGACGACACTTAATAATGCTAGTTGATGATATTTCATACAAACTAACTGGAGCGGAAGAAACGAAGGAATATAAAGAGTTTGTTGAAAAATTTAAACCCCAAAAAACGACGGATGACTGTTACACACCACCAGAAGTTTATGATGCAGTTTTAAAATGGGCAGTAAAAAAATATGAACTCAGTGGGAGAAGAATTATAAGACCATTTTATCCGGGCGGAGATTATGAAAAACACGAATATCCAGAAGGTTGTGTGGTTATTGACAACCCTCCATTTTCTATTTTGAGTAAAATTGTAGACTTTTACTTAAAAAATAATATTGATTTCTTTTTGTTCGCTCCAACTCTTACATTATTTTCTACAGTAGCAAACAGAGAAGTGAATGCCTTACCAATGGATCTTAAAATCAGATATGAAAATGGAGCAAAGGTTAATACCTCTTTTTTAACTAATCTAGGAAAATACAAGATTTATTTTTCGGCTAAATTATACGATTGTGTTAATAAAGCACATGAGAAAACGTTGCAAGAGAAAATAAAACAATCTTTAAAATATGATTATCCAGTTGAAGTTATCACTTCAACACGAGTTGCAAAACTTAATAAAGGGCGTAGTTTTGCTTTAAAAAAACACGAAGTTCATTTTGTAAGAGCT
>CAJMNU010000061.1 GCA_905214855.1 uncultured bacterium
GCGGTTATGGTATGCCATCTATTTTCTCTTTCCATATGTTTTATATGTTTCACTTTCTTTTTTATTCTTTTATCTGCCAAACGCTTCTTTTTGGCAAATATTTACTCCCTCTTGGGAAAACAATTTAGCCAGCCTCTCCTACTATATCTCTTAATAGAAATGCTAAATCATCCATATTTAATTCACTTATTTCATATTGTGCGTCAACTTCTTTAATCGGTATCCACACAAATGTTTCTACCTGCTCATTTTTATAGAACTCTTTGTCATTTGTATAGAAATCCTTATATGCATCACTCTTTCCAATATCATCCCAATTGATATACCGTTTTTTGTATTCTGCTATTGGATTTCCAAAAAACTTCATCTGTGTATATCTAATTTCTGTGTTATACAACCAGTGTCGCATACCTGTTATTCTTCTACACCCATATCCAAAGTACTGACCAACTAAGTAGTATTTGTCATTGCAACTCTGTACTCTCAATATTATTTTAAGTTTATCAAACAATATCGTTGTTTTACATTCATACGAATTTATCAACTCTACTTCTTTATCTACATATTCAAATTCTTTTTCTTGTACTATTTCACACGCAACTGACTGTACAATATTGAGTTCTGGATTCGTAGTATAATAGTCTGTAACAATCTCTCCAAACTTTGATCTATAATATCTCTCTATTGTACCTACATCATGTCTACATTGCAATGGCAGCCATTTTTTCTCAAATTTTTCTAAATCCTCTACAAACCAAAAAGTTGTTCCATCACATATAGGAATACAATTCTGGTCATATAATGTTATTTTATACATAGTATTTTCTCTCTTTATAGAAACTCAATTTTAAAAGTAGGATTCATCTAAAAACGGAAATACAAGAATGGATTATAGGTATCATTCACCAAATACGCAGTTGTCAGTAAAAACAAGCCAATATAAGCCAATACGCTCAAAAAATGCATTCCCTGTACACATACATGTACCCCAGCTCCAGAACGCTTTGCAAAATTCTCAAATATTCTCTGCAACATCGGGTACACAGGAAACGCCAGCACAACTGCGATCAAAAGCACCACTGCATAATTTCCTAAATACCAAAGTACATCTGTATGCATCACTGGATTTCCCGCAAGTCCAAACATGGATTGTACATACAAGCTCAGTTCTCCCATATCATCAAAGACAAACAGGACAAATCCCATGAGTACGATCAGTAATGTATAAACATGCTGCAATGGTTTCCAAATGGATGCCAGCTTTTTTCCCCACACATACTTTTCCAACACAAGCAGTACTCCATAATAAAGCCCCCAAAGGACAAAATTCCATGCTGCTCCATGCCAAAGCCCTGTCAAAAGCCATACAACTAACATATTGCGCAAATGTTTCCAGACAGAAACCCGATTTCCTCCAAGTGGAATATAAACATAATCACGAAACCATGTGGAAAGGGAAATATGCCATTTTCTCCAGAAATCTGTCACAGAAACTGCTGACAAAGGATATCGGAAGTTTTCCATAAAATGAAAACCAAGCATCCATCCCATACCAATTGCCATATCACTGTATGCACTGAAATCAAAATACAATTGGAGTGTGAATGCTGCTGCTCCTAACCATGCAGATGCCACAGAAAGCTCTCCAGACGGAACCGCCCGAATCAACTCCCACATTGCCCCCACCTGATTGGCAATCAACACTTTCTTAAATAACCCCTGCATAAAACGCAGTGTTCCTTTTACAAATCCGTCCCAATTGATCGTTCTTTTATGCAATTCTTCATGAATCGTAGAAAAACGCACAATAGGACCTGCCACAAGCTGTGGGAACATAGAAACATAAGTCAGATACGTAAAATAATTCTTTTCTGGCGGAACTTCTCCCCGATACCGATCAATACTATAACTCATAGTCTGAAATGTAAAAAAGCTGATCCCCACCGGAAGTCCCAATTTCAGTGGTTCTATAGAAAGGGAAAACAGCGTATTCACTGTCTCGATCGCAAAATCTGCATACTTAAAAAATCCAAGAACTGACAGATTTATTATGACAGAACAACATAAAAAGAACCGCCGTTTTGGCTTTGTAGTCCCAAATCGTTCCATCAACAATCCATTTACATAATCTACTGCTGATGCAAACAGCATCAATAAGATATATACTGGTTCACCCCATGCATAAAACAAAAGACTAAACACCAAAAGAACGTAATTCTTCAGGGCAAATGGCACTATATAATACAAGCAAAGACATGCTGGCAAGAAAAAAAATAAAAACGGTATGCTGCTAAAAACCATGTTGTCCTCCACTATGAAATTTCATTCTGGATAATATTCTGGATCTGATCTGCATGATCGGAAATCACCAGATACACATATGCACCTGATACTTTTACGTCACTTTTGCTGACAATATCATACTGTTCTGGAAGATAATTCTCCATCTCTGCTTTTTTCTCATCAATCACCATCTGAAGTGCTGTTGTCAGACCATCTATCTTTTCTGAGTCCTTTGCCTTCATGATAATAACTGTTTCTGCTGAAACAGCATCTTCAGACATAGCAAAAATGTATTCTTCCAAAGCATCTGTATCAACTCCATAATAATTTGTTATAAATTCATCTGGCATACTGACCATGGAATGCAGTTCTACCTTTCCTTTGATCTCCTGATAAATCTCATTGACTGATTTTGTCTGTACTGTCTGTTCGCTTACAGAGGATGCCTCCATCTCTTCTGGTTTTTCCGTTTCCTCTGGTTTTTCTGCTATTTCTGTCGCAGATTCTCCCTGTTTTGTCACATCTTCTGTCTCTGTCGGATTCTCTTTTGTCATATTCTCTTCTATCGTATTTTCTATATTGTCTTCCTCCTTTTTGGATGTTTCCATCTTTTTTTCAGAAACTGTTACTGTCTCCTCAACACTACTGCTCTCTGCTATCTCCAGTGTTACTTTTTCTGTACTTTCTTCCACAGAAGCCTTTGCCTCTGTTTGGATCGTTTCCTTCTGACCGCATCCCACCAACATCAGGCAGGCTGCTGCCATACACATCCCCTTTGTCCAGTTTTTATATTGTTTTTTCATGTCCTTTTCTCCCTTGTTCTTAATATTCAAAACACAGCTTTCCTGTCCATCTGAGATATACACCTTTCAGTTATCCAGTGTCTTTATCTTTTGCCATTTTGCTGCTATCGTTCTTCATCCTACATCTTTTACTGTAGTGCTGCTGTCTCAGCTGCCGTTTCCTCTGTCACAACTTCCTGTGGTTGTGGTGTCCACTTTAATATATTTCTTGCATACTCTCTCAATGTTGCTGACCAAACATCATATGCAGCACTTGTCTGATGAACATATTGATCGCTGCAATATACAGCAGCAAGTCCCCCAGTCTCATCGGATAAAGGAGTAGCCAAATCCACAAATCCCCATCCATTCTCTAGTGCGATCTGATGCATTTTTTCATTAAACTGACGTATATTATCATTGTTTAACTTACCTTTTCCTTTTCCATTTAAAGTATATGTCATACTCAAAATATGGATCTTGGCATCCGGACTGGTCTCCAAAATCTTTCCGATTAATTCTTTATATTTTTCACAACTTCCTTCTACACCACTGATATTTAAATCATTTAATCCAAAAAACAGAAAAACTTTTTTTACCTGCATCAACGCAATAGAATCCCAGATCAGCCGTTTTTGCCCCTGATATACCGGATGAACACTTTTGGAACTAACCTCCCAAAATGCGTTATGAGCTGATAAACTTCCTGCAGCCAAAAATTGCATATTAGCCAGATAAGTATCCTGACGACGCATTGCATAATTTCGGAAACCTACCATCACAGAATCCCCCACAAATACAGAATCCTTAAAAAACTGGTCAATTTCTTCTTCTGCAACTTCTCGTTCTGTTGGTTCTGCTTCTTTCGAAGCATCCAAACTCTCTTCTGTCTCAACAGATGCCATCTTTGAAGAACTTTCTTTCTCTGCCTGCTCTTCTATTTTATAAGATGCCGGACCATTCAAATTGCTTGTCTCAATCTCTGTCTGCTCTGCATCATATGACATTGGTCCAACATCAGAGGAAGCCTCTACTTGAAATACACCCACACTCAGCCCTACAGCAGCAGCGATTCCCCCTATCCATCTTACTACTTGACTACATTTTTTCACTTTTCTTTTCTCCTATGTCAAAATTTATCCTATTTCCAGATCTTATGATCTTGATATCAGTATAATCGTACACCTCTTTTATTTCAAGTCAATTTCTATGACGAAACTCTTTCCTTTTTCTTTCCTTTTTTACAATCTCTGAAATTGTCCTATTTTTACGCAAAATCTTCCTCACACATCTGTCTAAAAACGGGTATAATAAAGACAAGGTGATACTTCAAAACAGGCAGCGATTCACATTCCTGTAAACGATAACCTCAATAAGAACTATCACATAAACGTATAAAAATACAATTAAGAAAGGATGCTGATTATGAGAAATAAAATTTCTTTCAATGATTCATGGGCTTTTTCAAAATCCTGTACTTCCCTTCCAATGTCTTTCCCTACAGACTGGGAAATATTAGATCTTCCTCATACTTGGAACGCTCTGGATGGACAGGACGGAAACAGTGACTATTACCGTGGTGCATGCTGGTATGTCAAAGAGTTTGAAAAACCATTTATTGCACCTGGAGATCGCATTTACTTAGAATTTGAAGGAGCTGCTGCTGTTGCAGACATCTATGTCAATAGCTCTAAAGTCGCACACCATGAAGGCAGTTATTCCACATTCCGTGCAGACATCACAGATCTTTTAGAGGAAACAGGCAATCTGGTATGCGCCTGTGTGGATAATTCTAACCGCAGCTATATCTATCCTCAGGTTGCTGATTTCACTTTCTATGGAGGTCTGTACCGAGATGTCAATCTTTTGGTTGTATCTGATACCCATTTTGAACTGGATTATCAGGGAACAGAAGGAGTCAAAGTGACATCCGAGATCAAAGGTGAGGATGCCCTCATCAAATTGGATGCTTGGGTATCCAATGCAGCAGAATCTGACAGTGTACAATTTTTGATCACAGATGCAGACGAATATCCTGTAGCTGAAGCCTTTGTTCCTGCATCTGCCCATGTTTCTACTCAGCTTCTTCTTCCAGATGTCCATCTCTGGCAAGGTGTAACTGATCCATATCTCTACACTGTGACAGCCCGTGTCATCCGAGCTAACGATGCCATCGATGAAGTATCTGTCAATCTTGGTGTACGTGAATATTGTGTAGATCCTGAAAAGGGATTTTTCTTAAATGGTGTTTCCATGCCTCTGCGTGGCGTTTCCCGCCATCAGGATCGCCTTGGTGTCGGTAATGCATTGTATGAAGAAGAACATTGGGAAGATGCTCTAATGATCCGTGAACTTGGTGCAAACACAGTCCGTCTTGCACATTATCAGCATAATCAGGCGTTCTATGATGCTTGTGATGCACTTGGTCTGATCGTTTGGGCAGAGATTCCATTCATCTCTGTTATGAACCCTGATCCTATGGGACATGAAAACTGCAAGAGCCAGATGCATGAGCTGATCCTTCAGAATTATAACCATCCATCTATCTGCTTCTGGGGTATCTCCAATGAGATCACCATTGGCGGTGAAGTTCCGGGACTCTTGGAAAATCTCCATGACCTGAATGAACTTGTACACAGACTGGATCCTACCCGTATGACAACTATGGCGCAAGTTTCCATGTTGTCTATGGACAGCCCTCAGAACCAGATCACAGATGTTGTCAGCTACAATCATTACTTTGGATGGTATGGTGGAACTCTGGATATGAATGAAAAATGGCTGGATGATTTCCATGCAAAATATCCGGATCGTCCATTGGGTATCTCTGAGTATGGTGCAGAGGGAATCATTACTTATCACAATGACAATCCAAAATGTCGTGACTATTCTGAAGAATATCAGGCAGTATACCATGAACATATGGCAAAGATCATTGATGAGCGTCCATATCTCTGGGCTACTCATGTATGGAATATGTTTGATTTTGGATGTGATGCCAGAGATGAGGGCGGTGTAAAGGGACGCAATAATAAAGGTCTTGTATCTTTGGACCGCAAGACCAAAAAAGATGCATATTATCTTTATAAAGCATACTGGAGTGATGAACCATTTGTCCATATCACCAGCAAACGCTATGCAAAACGTACAGGTGATACGATCACCATTAAGGTATACTCAAACCTCCCATCCGTTACTCTCTTTTTGGATGGCAAAGACATGGGAACACAGACAGGATCCAAGGTATTCCTGTTTGAAAATCTTCCATTCACTCCTGGATTCCATACTGTTATCGCAAAAAGTGATCTGTTCAAAGATTCTGCTACCTTTGAAAAAGTGTCAGAACCAGTTGACGCTTATGTGCTTCCAGCATCTGATGATGATGGTGAAGGCGCTCCAAACTGGTTCGATATTGTAGATATCAGTGCAGCCCCTGCAGAGATGACATTCCATCCTGACTTCTACTCTATCAATGACACAGTAGGGGAACTGATTGAAAATCCACAGATTCGCACACTCCTTGAATCTGCCATCTCTACAACAATAGGGATGAATATAAAAGCAAATATGTTAGGAATGGTTGCCCAGAGACCTTTGAAAGATGTCACTATGCTGGTCAATAAAGAAAAAGCTCCTGCTGGTCTGATCGAATCTCTGAATGCAGAGCTCCAGAAAATCAAAAAAGTACAGTAAAAGGAACTGGTCATCTGTTGTAAAGTGCAACAAAAGATAAAAAATCCCTAAACATATAAAAAATACTCCCTCCCATACCAGACAGGCTCAAACATCTTGCCTGCGGTATGGGAGGGAGTTTATTTTAAATCTCTATGGCAGCCTCATTTATTCTATTCTGCTTGAATCCTTTTTACAGCTGAAACCAATCCTCATATCCTAATTTGATCAGGTTGTCACGGCTGATCTTCAGACTCTCAAATGGATCTCTTCCATATGTGTCATCCTGCTCGATCAGGAAATACTCACTTCCGCCCTCAAATCCTGCCTCGATGCACTCTTTGATCGGCAGAGAACCTTCACCAACCTCTGCGAACTGCACATTGCTGGTAAATGCAGCCATAAAATTCTTCGGATCAAATTTTTCCGGAATATTTACTTCACCGATTCTATAATCTTTCAGATGAAGCAGACGGATTCTGCCTGCATATTTCTTGATAAATTCTACTGGGTTCTCTCCACCTCTGTGGATCCAGTGGATATCCAGCTCAAATCCCATATGCTTTGTGTTATTTTTAATGATATCCAGCAGATATTCTCCATCATATTTCACAAACTCTACATGATGATTGTGATAATACAGATCAATTCCATGCTCTTTCAGGCGTGCTGCCATCTCATCTGCACGTCTTACAAAATCCAGTGCTTTTTCTCTGCTTCCCATACATGTCATAGGCAGCATACCAATACGCAGCATATCACAGTTCAGAGCTTTACAATCTGCCACAATCTTATCAAAATCACTTACCAGATATTCTCCCGGCATACCCGGAACCATTGGCTCTAAAGAAGCGCTGCATGCAGCAATCTTGATCCCGAACTCATCACATGCCTTCTTCATTCCTGCTACATTCTCTGGTGTCATCGGAATCTGTGAAACTTCCACACAGTGATATCCCATTTCTGCACATGCTTTCAGAGTGCCGTATGCTCCCAATTCATCAATTTTGCTCTTAATGGTACTCATCTGAATACCAATCAATCCTTTTTTCATGTTTTTCCTCCTTGGAATCATATTTGATCTATTTTCTTACATCTTATCTTGTTCTATCTGCGTGCCAAAACACCTGCTTATCTTGTAGGGAATTTTCCTTCCTCTGCGATCTTCTTGTTTAGCTCTGCTAAATACAGATCCTCATCCACTGGCATCTCCACTTCTTTTCCTAACCAGCTTGATAAGAGTGCTGCATTTGCTAAGTTTACTCCATTAATTCCATCGCTTCCCGGAGCAAGCAGAGGTGTTCCCTCCAAAATGTGCATTGCAAAGTTTTCCATAACTGTTGTATGCTGTACGCCCCATCCGTCTGTGTTAGAAAATTCTTCTGTTGTATACAGACCAGAATTATCTGCTGAATTACCAGATGTCAGTCTTGCTACATCCATCATGGACATGGTTTCATTCATCTCATTCTCATCTTTTTTCAGACGATATACGGTTGCTTTTGCACTTCCTTCCACTACAATCTTTCCGCCTTCCAAATCAATCTCAAGACGGTCTGTACCAATTGCATCATGTGTACAGGTAATAAAACTTCCTGTTGCACCATTCGGATATTCTGTCACGATAGTAACATCATTCTCTACGATAATATCTCTATGACATCCATACAGACATTTTGCATATACCTTATTTGGTACTCCACACATCCACTGCCACAGATCCAGCTGATGAGGTGCCTGATTTACCAGAACGCCTCCTCCTTCACCGCCCCAAGTTGCACGCCACTCGCTCTGACGGTAATAGCTGTCTGGTCTCCACCAGGAATTGATGATCCAGTTAGAACGACGGATCTCACCAAGCTCTCCGGAAGCGATCAATTCTTTGATCTTCTGGTACAGTTTGTTTGTACGCTGATTAAACATAATGCCAAATGCGACCTCTGGATGAGCTGCTGCACACTCATTCATCCGGCAGGTGTATATGCAAAATCTGTAAGA
>CAJMNU010000062.1 GCA_905214855.1 uncultured bacterium
GATCAGCAAACTTATGGTATCTGGAAGAATCTGCAGTTGGCTCATACCACTGGATATCACAAACTACATATTCCCATCCAAACTCTTTTAAATGATCACGCATATATTCTGCGTTGCCCATAAGTTCCTCTTCTGTCACACTGGCACCATAACAATCCCAGCTATTCCACCCCATCGGGGGAGTCTTTGCTACATCAATCATAGAACATGCCATCCTTTGTGCTTTCTTTATGCTTTCTCTTTCCTTTATCATCACGCAGATACAATTGCAATCTACGCTCACGATTTATCGTCTTCTCACCTTGTTATTCATTTAAAATATCAAAGTAAAAAAAATCAAAAAAGCTGATTTGACACTCCCCACAGCTAAAACAGGGGAATTTTTTGGTTCAATGATGTTGGGGCAAAAGTCTTTTGCCCCTCTCATATCATTTAATTAGTATAACATAAATTTTATCACTTGTGAACACCTACGATTTATCCAATGTGTCGTAAAAACGCCTGCTTTAGCTGTGGGGAGTGTCAAAGAAATCAGTATATATACGATTTATATACGGTTTATAGAAGTCAAAATGAGAAAATTAACACTCCAAATGCCTAACGCAAAAGGAGTGTCAATCTTTCTTTTATTTTACCTTATTTCCTGTTCTAATGTGAATAACATGATCAAATTCTGTATAATCTGTAAAATACAATGTAAAAGCATATGGAGATTTTTCTTCACTTCCAAATTTTCCTGCTATAAAAAGATGCTCCCCAAATCCCGGTCCGATCTCCAAGCTGTCTGTCTGGTTAGAAAAAATTGCATTACCTTGCTTTAATATCATCGTATCACCAGCTTTTGCTGAAATCGCAAACTGATCATTCCATAAAAGATCTGCACCTCGCACAGCCATCTCAATGCGGAACGGTGCTCCAGTCACACCACTGGTCTTAATATGGACATCCACACCATGCTCCGTTTCTGTAACCTCTGCCATAATTCCCATATCTGGTCCACAGATCTTATCCCTTTTCTGGTTGTCCATCTTCCACCAGTCACTGGTCTCCTGCTTTTCCTTAAATGGCAGATAATACCATCCATGCATAGTCTGTTTCATCTGATATCCTACATTTTTTCCATCCGCCATCTCAATCTTTTCCATTGTTTCTGCATGAAAAGCACGATGTTCGCAGAAACTGCCGCCTATCTTCATTTCCAAATGCATCGTCGGATTAGAAAAATAAAGGAAACCACTTTTTCCTGTCATCAATGTATACACAAAGTTCTCATGATGAGCCCGCACGATTCCGGACTCTTTGTAATGGCGATTAAATTCCTTTATTGTCCAGCTTCCTTCATGCTCTAGGGCAATGAGTTCTGGACGGTTCATCAAATGGATCAAATAATCTGGTGCTTTCAAGCGTTTTTCATCCACCAGTTCCATAATATAATTTGCCATATCCAAAAATTCCGGACGATCCAGACGATATCCCATATCCAGATATTCCATATAATAATCTCTTGGATAAATCACCTTTCCATTATCCTGTCTTGTAGAATTTGCTGTAAAAATACTGCCATCAGGCTCTATGTATGTCAGCATCATCTCCAGATTTTTCTTTGCATATTCATAATATATGGAATCCTTCAAGACATCTCCGATTGTGATCATTGCATCATTATTGATACGATTGTAATTTCCTGCGGATTTTTCGGCAAACTCTCCATCTTCATTGCAGTCAATCCCTTCATTCAGGTAAATCCATGCTCCCTCTTTCATCTGTTCATTCTTGAAGAATTGTCCACAATCTAAAAGATTCGATGCAATTGCCCAACGATGATTCGGAGTATGGAATCCTCCTTGGAGCAATCCTCTTGCCCCACGTTCCACGATCTGATACAAAGCCTGATAAATCTGTTCCTCTTTTTCTCCTTCTCTATACTGATCCAGATATTTTAACAGAGGCAGCATTCTTTTCACACAAAACGCTGTATCCGGAGCTGAAAAAAAGTTACAGTTTACAAAATCAAACAATCCATTCTCATGCTGAACAGATGCAATATATTGTAATGCTCTCTTAATTGCCTGAAATACCTCTTCATCATGATAATAGACGGAATCTTTATTGCAAAATACAGCACCGGCTGTCACCATACGGTAAATTGTTGATTTTGCATGTACCATTCCCTCTTTATCCATACAGCCGCCATAAAAAGGTCCTTCTTCCTGAATCTGGCTTTTGAGCATATAAAGAGTCCTTTTTTCAGAATCCTTTATAATTCTCTTATAATGTGCATTCATCGCAAACACCTCCGTTTATCTTACTCACTTATTTCTCTATCTCTGTCTCTATGTCTGTTTGATATACATCGTTAAGGATTACCTATAGTATAACGAATTTATCTTCACAAAATCAACTATGTTTTTGCCATTTTAGTCTTTAATATATTGCATTTTTTGCTATTTTCTTTATAATAAAACTATTCCTATCTTTTTTATATCAACATTCATTAACATTCATCAACATTCTATTCATTCTAAAAGACCTTGGAGAAGGTCTATAAATACTACTACTTTCATATCACAGGAGGTTTTTCATGGATCCACGTCCCACGATTGATTTTGAAAAAGGATATGCTATCATCATCAACGATTTTCAAAAAAATCTATATTATTACCTAGATTATGATACCCGTCAATCGTTCCATATGCGTTTTCAGCATATTCATTCTTCTTTTTATGAGATGCTAATCCCACTAGATCCCGGAATATCCCATCTCATCAATGGTGTTCCGCATACTCTTGAAAAATATGATATTGTGCTGATCCCACCGGGAGTCCCACATCAGGCTGTTTACCCTGAAGGCTCTCCTCCATTAAAACGTTTGGTTATCAATTTTATGTATCCGGATGATCTTTTTCATATGAAAGAGGGCTATGAGGAAATATTATCTATCTTCCAACTACAGCCCTCCATCCTGCGTCTGACCCCAAACCATCAACATACCTGTTTCCATATCCTCAACAACATTTTCAAACTTTCTAAATGTTCTGAGCAAATGCCGGATTCCGTCTATGAAATCCTGTTACAGGCTAAATTTACTGAATTTCTTTTTACACTGTATCAAGCTCAAAAAGAAAATCAATATATCGATACCAAAGAAGATTCTGCGATCACACAAAAAGTTTATGAAATTTGTTCCTATATACACACAAATTATGCCAAACCACTTTCTCTTGATAGTCTGGCAAAACTCTTTTACATCAGCCCATACTATCTCTCGCGCCAATTTAAATTAACTACAGGCTTTAAACTGACAGAATACATTCAAAACACCCGTATACTCAATGCACAATTTTTATTGGTTACTACAGACATCAAAGTATCTAACATCGCAACTGCCTGTGGCTTTACCAGTTTTTCACAATTTAACCGTGTGTTCCACCAAAGTTCCAACACATCTCCGAGTGAATATCGAAAAATACACTCCCATATCCCACTAATCTGATGGATGTGTTTTTTCATAGTTCATAGCACCCTTTAATGTGTTTTAACTCCTCCTCCAGATACTTTGGTATTTGCTCTTTCAGTTCACTCCAAGGCTGAAACATTTCCAAGGAAAATCTATTTTCTATAAAATTCATGGAAGGAACAAAACGATAGTGATCATAAATATATTTTTTTACCATCTTCTGCTCCTCATTCGTGATCCATATGGGTTTTCCATATAATTCCTGAGGATAGGCGAAACCATCTTCACCTGCCAGAATAGTACATGCATCTTTCCAATCAGGAAATAGATAAATCAGCCTTTTTTCTGGCAGTAAAGCATGTTTTCCCGGTTGGGAATACAGACATACATGTGTCTTATCTTTTACAATATCTCTTTCGGGAAGCATTTCATTGATATATTTTCCATGATAGCTTCCCTCACATCCACAGACTTTCCCATGTGTATCCACATAGATCCATACATGTTCCAATTCATACAAATGCTGAATATCGTAATCAAAATAAATCGCATACTCTATCACAAATTGAATCTCTTTCTTATCCATTCGTATTACTCTGCGAAATGACTCGCTCTTCCCAGAAGTTTTAAATACAGTATAACCGATCGCCCGTACTTTGAATGGTTCATTTTCATCAAATAACAAATATGGCGCATATTCTGACGCTATCTGTAAATTTTCATCCATGTATGCCACTTTTCCTCACCTGTTTTCTTTCCTGCACACGTTCCACGATTTCCTTATATCTAGCTTTACTGCCCCTCACTCATAAAATGATATGTAATGACCTGCATTCATCCAATCCGGAAAGGGTTTGTTATCGCAACATTTGTACAATCATCAAATGCTGCAAGAATTAGATAATCCTCTTTTTTCCATCCAATCCCCATTTTTTCCAACATCTCTGCTGTCAATGTATGACTGTAATCCATATAACCGTCTTTCTGGACTTCATATGGAACTAAAGAATATTCTGCTATTTTTCTTTCTTTTTTCAAAATACGCATCGTGCGAAGTCTCCTGTTTGTAAGAAGTTTCACCTCTATACTTCCAGACTGCTTTGCCAGATCCCCTGACAGATATTCCGTTCCATTCTCTGTATACATAACAGGAAACAGCATAGGACCATCACTCAATGTCATATGACCTTGTTTCATCTGTTCTACAATCCTATCTGGTGTTATCTTGGTGTTTTCATCCATATCTACATGGACAAATGTGCGAACCCCACCACTGCTCAAATTCCGCTTTGCCCACTTTTCAAAAATTGGAAGTAATGTATCACAAACCTTCAAAAATCCTTTCACATCCAGATCTTCTGCTAAAGGATCATCCTCTTTTAACTCTCTGAGCTTTTGGACAAGGTTTCTGGTATCTCTATAAAAACACATATAATCATTGCAGCGTATATTGTGTGTATCACTGCCTGTAGTACCTGGTATATAGATTCCTTTCTCCAAAAGATCGACCCACATACCAACAGCCTCTGCACTGCTGCTTCCCTGTACCATAGGTTTTGAACCATTCCAAATTTCAATTGTCTCAAAAATCGTGACAATATCCATAAAATCAGGATTCCACGAAATCGCTGTCTGCGGATCTCTTGGATGATCCAGTTGAGGCATTCCTCCCAGACTTCGGATTTCATCTGTGATCCGTATAAATTCACTGCGCAGGTACTCATCTGTTCTATCTTCTGGTTCTGGGACACGATAGATGACATCTGCATTTTTCTTTACATTAAGAGAAATGACATGACCATTACTTGTGGAAATCTCCTTAGATAGAATCGGTGTAAAATCATCTGTTTCTGTCTCTGCCCAAAGATCATGATCCAATACATTATGATGATCGCTCAATGCACCAAAATCCAACCCAGCAGCACGCATCGAATCTCTTACCTGCACTGGAGTTTCCACAACTGGATCTGTTCCTCCATACAAACGGCTGCTAAATACACTGTGATGGTGTATATCTCCGGCATACCAGCCATCCTTTTTCCCAGACGGAAGTTCTCTAAGAGTATACTGTAAAATTGTCTGTGTTTTTTCCAAATGGATCCGCTTTGCCTCTACACTATAGCCAGATCCCTTTGCCACCTCGATCTGATACCAGCCAGGCTGTAGAAATAATGCTGCATATCCCAGTTCATCCGTCATTGTCCGAATAAACTCTAAATTTCCTGTCTGATATGCCTCCTCTATTCTCCTATCTGTGCCATCTAACTCGCCACACCATGAACCTTCAGGGAGTGGATAACAACGGATTTCTGCAAGAATTGGAGTCTTTTTTACATCTCTTACCTGAATATAAACGATCAGATCTTCCTGTATTTCACTATCCTTCATGTGTTCATCCATAGACAGGACACGCTTCATATCTACTAAAACACCAGATGGTTTATTCCATTCACCTAATATTTCTGCATATTTGTCTATTTTCATCGTATTATATTGCTCCTTTTCCATTCCTTACACGCCATCTATTTTACACGCCATCTAGTCCTGCAACATAGCAGCTCCGATAATACCAGCATCATTATCCAGTTCTGCGAGAACGATCTTTGTTTTAACTGCGGAAGTTCTTGTATACACTTGTTCATCCACTAATTGTCTTAATGGTGTCAAAAGGGCGTCTCCTGCTTTGCTGATCCCGCCCCCTATACACAGGATTTCTGGTTGGAATGTATTAATAATATCTGTAATCCCCACACTCAGATAATAGATATAACGCTCCAGAACTTTTTGCGCTATTGTATCCCCTTTCTTGGCAGCTTCAAATACATAACGTCCCTCTAAATCCTCTATCTTCTTTACACAAAGCTCCCACAGAATACTGTCTTTTCCTTGCTCTGTCTGCATTTCCTGCTTTGCCATCCGGATCAGTGCCGTTGCTGATGCATATGCCTCAAAGCACCCTCTTCTTCCACAATTACAAGGTTCGCCATCACATTTGATCACAAAATGTCCCATCTCTCCTGCTGCATAATTGCATCCCTCATACAATTTTCCATCCAGAATGATTCCCCCACCGATTCCGGTTCCCAAAGTCACCATCACCATAGATTGACAATTTTTCCCACAGCCGGCAATATATTCTCCCCAAGCTGCTGCATTCGCATCATTGTCAAAATAGATAGGTTTATCAAAATACTCCTTCAAATACGTTACCAAAGGTTCATTCTCAAATCCCAGATTATTGGCATATTCCACCATACCGGTCTCTTTATTGGCAGTCCCCGGAACGCCCAGTCCAATAGCAACAATCTCGGTCATTGGGATCTGTGCTTTCTCCAATAGAGAAAACACCAGTTTTGCCATATCATCTACTAATATCTTTGCTCCCTCTGCATAACGGGTAGGAACCGCATCGGACTGCACAATTTGGTATTTCTCGTCCACAATTCCTGCCTTTATCGTTGTTCCTCCCAGATCAATTCCTATACTGTACATCCGCTATCACCTTTCATCTTTCATTTTTATTTATGCGGTATCCTGTCTGCTGTGTATCCATATGTTAGGATTTCATCTATGAACCACTGCTGCACTCATTTACAGCTAAGACTCTTTTAGGATTTCCCTTTATATATGTTCTATTGCTGTTTCAAACGCACTTGTCAGCTTTAATTCCTTAGCTAAATGGCATGATACAAAATGATTCTCAGCTGCCTTTTCAAAAGATGGTGTCTGATTTTTACAAATTTCTTTGCAATACCGACAGCGTCCATGGAAATAACATCCACTTGGCGGATTTGCTGGGTTAGGTATCTCTCCAATCAGCGGAATCCTCTCAATTTTTACTGTAGGGTCTGCCACAGGAACTGCGGATAACAATGCTTCTGTGTATGGATGTTTTGGATGAGCAAACAGTTCTTCCGTCTTGGCATATTCTACCATTTTTCCAAGATACATAACACCCACTCTGTCAGAAATATGTTCCACAACAGACAGATCATGGCTGATAAAAATATAGGTCAGCCCCATTTCTTCCTGAAGATCTTTTAAAAGATTGATCACCTGTGCCTGAATAGAAACATCCAAGGCAGAAACTGCCTCATCACAGACAATCACTCTTGGCTCTAACACAAGCGCCCTTGCAATCCCGATACGCTGTCTCTGACCTCCGGAAAACGCATGAGGATACCGTTTCAGATAGCTGGTATTTAAACCTACTTTTGCCGCAATATCCATTACTCTGTCTTCCATCTCTGATTTTGACATTTTAGGATAATTTGCGATCAATGGTTCTTTGATAATATCTAAGACTGTCATACGGGGATCTAATGAAGAATATGGATCCTGAAAAATCATCTGGATCTCTTTTCTGACCTTCTTCATCTCATGTTTATCCAAGGCAATAAAATCTACTTCTCTTCCATCCTCTGTCTGATAAATTACTTTTCCTTCACTTGCCTGATGTGCACGCACAATACATCTTCCAAGCGTTGTTTTTCCACATCCAGACTCTCCTACGATACCGATCGTCTCTCCCTTTTTTATATCAAAGCTAACATCCGTCACTGCCTGCACGCAGACTCCTTTGGATGTGAAACGTTTGGAAATATGCTGAATCTGCAGGATTGGTTTTTCATTTCCTTTTTCCATGTTTTCCATTACGCTTCCTCCTTTTTCTTTTTATCGTACAAATGACATGCAACTTTGTGATTTTCTTCCATATCTGCTAAAACAGGATCTATACAGTTACATACACCATCTATATGGCAGGTACATCTGTCATAAAAACCACATCCAGAAGGCAGATTCAGTGCCAGAGGCACTGTTCCTTCAATTGAAAACAATCTTTCATTCTTTGGACCGCCAATCTTATGCACAGATCCGATCAGTCCTTTTGTGTAAGGATGCTGTGGATTTGCAAAAATCTCCTCCACAGGTGCCTGCTCCACCACTTTTCCAAGATACATAACTGCAACCTCATCACACATCTTTGCCACTGTACCAAGGTCATGTGTAATGAAAAGAATAGACATTCCCATCTCTTTTTGGAGTTCCTTCATCAACTCCAAAATCTGTGCCTGAATAGTCACATCCAATGCTGTTGTAGGCTCATCTGCGATCAGCAGATCCGGCTTACACACCAATGCCATAGCGATCAATGCTCTTTGGAGCATACCTCCTGAAAACTCATGCGGATATTGATTATATCGCTTTTCTGCATTGGCAATTCCTACTTTTTTCATCA
>CAJMNU010000063.1 GCA_905214855.1 uncultured bacterium
CAAGATCGTATATACACAGCAGTCCTTGTTTGGACAGGTACAAAATGTCCAGACTTGTCCAGAGTGTCGTGGTACTGGTAAAGTGATCAAAGAAAAATGTCCGGATTGTTATGGAAGCGGATATGTGACAAAAAAGAAAAAAGTGCCGATCACAATTCCGGCAGGTGTTGACAATGGAACAACACTGCGTAAGTCTGGTTTAGGAGAACCTGGAACAAATGGTGGCGAGAGAGGTGATCTGCTGATCGAGATCATCGTTTCTGCACATCCGATTTTCAAGCGTCAGGAGACCAGTATTTATTCTACTGTTCCGATCTCTTTTGCAACTGCTGCATTGGGAGGAACGATCAAAATCAAGACTGTAGATGGCGAAATGGATTATGAAGTAAAACCGGGAACACAGACAGATACAAGAATCCGTCTGAAAGGAAAAGGAGTTCCATCCTTGAGAATGCGTTCCGTCCGTGGAGACCATTATGTGACTTTAGTTGTTCAGGTGCCAGAGCGTATGAATGAAGAACAAAAAGAAGCACTCAGAAAATTTGATGAGGCGATGAGAGGCGTTGCACCAGACGGAGAGAAACCAAAAAAACGAGGATTTTTTAAATAAAAATCAGATTAGGTTGAAGGAATATCTGTACATTGTAAAGAATGTTGTAACAGATATTCTGTAGGAGACAGACCAAATTCTTTCTTAAATGCTTTGTAAAAGCTAGTGTATTCAGAAAAACCATATAGACGGCATGCTTCTTTTGCGCTGCTCCCTGCGAGCAGCGCATTTTTTGATGCCTGAAGGCGTTTCTTTAAAATATACTGGTGGGCAGAGATTCCCATATTCTCTTTGAATATATGAGAAATATGGTATTTGCTTACAAAAAAGGATGAAGCAAGACGTTCCAGAGAAAGATCTTCATCCAGATGTCTGTTGATAAAATTACATATATTGAGATAAAGGGCTTTCTCAGACACTCCAGAGGATGGATGAAGCATTTGATAGATGGTTTGGTTTAAAAATAATAAAAGAGAGGCTGCCTGAAGGCGTGAAGAGGCAGCATTTCCAAAACCCTGACTTCTTGTACTTTCTAAAAGATCCAGAATACGAGACTGCATTTCTTGAAATGTGGCAGTATCTGTATGAAAGACAAATTGTTTGCTTTCGTTTGCCTGATCGAAGGCATAAGAAAAAGCTGGATCTTCCTGACAGAGAGTTTGATAGAATTGAGGATTGATCCAAAGGACGAAACGGCGATAGCTTTGACGGGAGGAATGAAAAATGGGATGGTGAGAAAGGGAGGGAGGAATGAGCAAAAGATCTCTTGGCTTTAAGGAATAAGAAGAACCATCGATCTGGTATGCTACATCTCCTTCCAGAAAAAAATAAATTTCATAATTGGTATGTGAGTGTGCGGATACAGAGGTCGGGTGATGATCGTCATAATAATATAATTCGAAATCATTAGAAAACATAAATTGGCGTGAAGTAAAATGGGTTTGAAGTGATTTTTTCATGAGATCGCTCTCTCCTTTTGTTCAGTGGCAGATAAAGTTATTTTTGGAAATTTGGATAAGATATTGCATAACTGCTAAAATCACCATAAAAAAGTGCTGGTTTTTCAGAAGATTATACCAAAGAACCGCAACTTTTGCAATGTGTACCACAAACTTATCCATTGTATTTTTTTTGAAAAATTCGTATAATAAATACAGATGTAAAAACGAAGAAGGAAACAAAAAGGAGGACATAAAATATGAAATTATCATTCCGCTGGTACGGAGAGGATGACAAGGTAACTTTGGAGCAGATCCGTCAGATCCCAGGTATGAAGAGCATTGTAACCGCTGTGTATGATGTTCCGGTTGGTGAAGTTTGGAGTCGTGAGAGTATTGCAAGACTGAAAAAACTGACAGAGGATGCAGGACTTGCATTTGAGGTTATTGAGAGTATTCCGGTACATGAGGATATCAAACTTGGAAAACCAACCCGTGATAAATATATTGAAAATTACTGCGAGAATATCCGCCGTGTGGCTGAGGCTGGTGTAAAGTGTATCTGTTATAACTTCATGCCAGTATTCGACTGGACAAGAACACAGTTAGATCATGTTTTGGATGATGGTTCTACTTCACTGGTATATTATCAAGAGCAGGTAGATCAGGTAAATCCTCTGGAGAGTGAGAGCGATCTGACACTTCCGGGATGGGATTCCAGCTATACAAGAGATGAACTGAAAAATGTTGTTGTACAGTATAATGCAATGAGTGAAGATGATCTGTGGAATAATCTTCAGTATTTCTTGGAGAAGATCATTCCAGTTGCAGCAGAGTGCGATGTAAACATGGCGATTCATGAAGATGATCCATGCTGGAGTATTTTTGGTCTTCCAAGAATCATTACATGTGAGGAAAATCTGGATCGTTTCTTAAAATTAGTAGACGACAAGCATAATGGTATCACACTGTGTACAGGTTCTCTTGGATGTTCTGCAAAGAATGATGTGCCGAGACTGGCAGCAAAGTATGCAGCTATGGGAAGAGTCCATTTTGCACACTTGAGAAATGTAGCAGTTCTGGATAATGGATTTGAGGAGAGAGCTCATCTTTCTTCCTGCGGATCTTTGGATATGTTTGAGATTGTAAAAGCACTGAGCCAGAATGGTTTTGATGGATATGTAAGACCAGATCATGGACGTATGATCTGGGGAGAAACTGGACGTGCAGGATATGGATTATATGACCGTGCATTGGGAGCAACTTATATCAATGGTTTGTTTGAAGCTGTAGAGAAAATGAGCAAATAAGATTGGATAAAAAGTGTTTTGGGAAGTTTACATTGTGATTTCTTGAAACACGATCATACGAGATATCATAATAGAGCAGATTATACTGAAAATGTATGGTCTGCTCTTTGTATTGGGATTTTGATATTGTTATTTCACATTTGCATCATAGAATTAAAATATGTTATGATATCTTTTAGAATATGGATGATATTGCATGTGTTACTTATGAAAGAAAGGCTTATAAAGTAGCAGGGAGTTCATCATTGGGATAAGATTCTGGACAGTATCCCAAAAACATGTTATAAATAAAGCTAAAGGTTTTTTGGATGAAAACAGATGTTGTGCTATATGAAAAATAGTATACATAAAAGACAGAAAGGATTTTAGATATGAAGTGGAAAAAATTTACACTGTCCACAACAACAGAGGCAGTAGATCTGATCAGTGAACTTTGCAGTGAGATCGGAATTGAGGGAATTGAGATCGAGGATCATATCCCGTTGACAGAAAAAGAGACAAAAGGAATGTTTATTGATATCCTTCCAGATTTGGGACCGGATGATGGAAAGGCAAAAGTCAGCTTTTATCTGGAAGAGGATGCAGATGTGCAGAAGATCCTGAATGATCTGCAGGATGGATTACAGGAGCTGCGTCGTTTTACAGATCTTGGAAGCTGTGAGCTGGAGGCATCAGAGACAGAAGATAAAGACTGGATCAATAACTGGAAGCAGTATTTTAAGCCATTTACAGTAGATGATATTTTGATAAAACCAACTTGGGAGACGATTCCTGAGGAACATAAGGAAAAACTGTTGATCCAGATCGATCCGGGAACTGCATTTGGTACAGGAATGCATGAGACAACACAGCTTTGTATCCGAGAATTAAAAAAATATGTAGCACCAGGAGTAAAGATACTGGATGTCGGAACAGGAAGTGGAATTTTAGGTATTACAGCATTAAAGATGGGAGCAGGATATGTTATGGGAACGGATTTGGATGAAAATGCGATCACAGCAGTTGGTGAGAACATGGATTCCAATGAAATTGATGCTTCTTCTTTTGAAGTGATCCAGGGAAATATTATTGATGACAAAGAGGTACAGGATAGGGTAGGATATGAAGAATATGATATTGTAGTTGCTAATATCCTTGCTCCAGTTATTATGATGCTACAAAAAGAGGTTGCTGTGCATTTGAAGAAAGGCGGCATGTTTATTACATCTGGTATCATTAACCTGAAAGAAAAGGATGTATTAGATGCTTTTGCTTTAAATGATGCATTTGAGATCGTAGAAGTGAACCATCAAGGTGAATGGGTCAATGTCACAGCAAGAAAGCGTTAGAAGAGAGGAAATTTTATGTACCGTTTTTTTGTACAGCCCGAACAGATCCATGGAAAAACCGTAAAGATCCAAGGCAGTGAAGTCAATCATATCAAAAATGTCCTCCGTATGAAATCGGGAGAGCAGATCCGCATCAGTGATGGAAAGAGTATGGACTATTTATGTGAGATTGAAACCTTAGAAGAGGATGCCGTCTATGCTGCTATTGTGGAAGAGTGGGAGGGCGATACAGAACTTCCAGTCAAGATCATATTGTATCAGGGACTTCCAAAGGGAGAAAAATTAGAATGGATCATTCAGAAATCTGTGGAACTGGGAGTATATAAAATCCATCCTGTTGCCATGAAATTTTCTGTTGCGAAGGTAGAACCCAAGAAAGAAGAATCCAAAAAGAAGAGATGGAATGCGATCGCAAAAAGTGCAGCAGAGCAGTCAAAACGTCTGATCGTACCAGAGGTTGGAGAGGTTCTTTCTTATAAAGAATGCTTAAAAGAATGGGAGAACTTAGATTTGGTTCTAGTTCCATATGAGTCAGCGAAAGGAATGGAAACCATTCAAAAGACGTTAGAAACTGTAAAAAATGGAATGAAGATTGGAATTTTGATTGGACCTGAAGGTGGGATCTCTGAGCAGGAAATTGAGGAGGCAAAGGCATCTGGAGCTAAAATTGTCAGCCTTGGGAAACGGATTTTGCGCACAGAGACAGCGGCTCTTGCTATGTTGTCGATTTTGATGTATCATATTGAGATTGAGACAGAGAAAACAAATGGGTGAAAAAGAGGAAAGAGTGATTGAAGTCTGACAAGCATAATGGAAGAATGCAGAGGTGTATTTGGAGAGGAGAGGAGAAAAAATGAAAACTTTGATCTGGAATGGGTCTCCTAGAAAGAATGGAAACAGTCAGGATGTCATTGACGAAATCTGTCATAATCTTGAGGGAGAATATCGGATTGTTGATGCGTATACAAGTAAGATCGCTCCTTGTGTGGATTGTAGATATTGTTGGACACATAAAGGTTGCTGTGTACAGGATGAGATGCAGGAGATTTACCGTTTCTTAGAAGAGTGTGATAATATTTTGATTGTTTCTCCTCTCTATTTTATGCAGTTGACCGGACCGCTTCTATCTGTATTTAGTCGTCTTCAAGCATATTTCTCTATGAGGATTTTCCAGAAACAACAGCCATTTTCTAAAAAGAAAAAAGGTGCAGTGTTGTTTGTGGCAGGAAGTGTGCGTGACAGTTTTGATAGTGCATATAAAACAGCCTGTATTTGTCTAAAAGAGATGGGAGCAGAAGAAATCCTTTTGCCTGTGGGATTTCATGGAACGGATGAGACACCAGTAAGGAAACAGGAAGATTTTTTGAAAGAGATAGACAAAATTCTTTGTTTCTTTCAGGGAGCAAGTGGAGAAAGGAAAAAGAGTGACGTATGACAGAAATTTATTTTGATAATTCTGCAACAACACAGGTTCTGGACAGTGTTTGTGACATGGTAGTCAGGGCAATGAAAACAGATTATGGCAATCCATCTTCAAAACACCAAAAGGGAGTGGATGCAGAAAATTTGCTGAAAGAGGCACGGATAGAAATTGCCAAGACATTGAAAGTACAGGAAAAAGAGATTTTGTTCACCTCTGGGGGGACAGAATCCAACAATATGGCATTGTTTGGGGCTGCATTTGCTAATAAAAGAGCAGGAAATCACATTATTACCACTGCGATAGAACATGCAGCAGTATATCAGCCGCTTCAAGTGTTAGAGCAGGCTGGATTTCGTGTTACCTATCTTCCTGTGGATCACAATGGAAGGATTTCTTTAGAAGATCTGGATGCTGCGATCTGCGATGATACAATCCTAGTGTCTGTTATGTATGTCAATAATGAGATTGGTGCAGTAGAGCCGATCGAAGAGATTGGTGAACATATCAAAAGAAGAAATTCTAATATCTTGTTCCATGTAGATGCAATTCAGGCATATGGCAAATATCAGATCCGTCCCAAAAGGATGAAAATAGATCTGATGTCTGTCAGTGGTCATAAAATCCATGGACCAAAAGGGATTGGATTTTTGTATATGAGAGAGGGAATCAAGGTAAAACCTCTGGTGTACGGCGGCGGTCAACAGAAAGGAATGCGTTCTGGGACAGACAATGTAGCGGGAGCTGTCGGACTTGGTGAGGCAGCAAAAGAGGCATATACGGATTTTGAAAAGGAAATAGAGCATTTATACTGCTTAAAAGACAGGATGACAGCCGGACTACTTGCTATGGATGGGGTATGTGTCCATGGGCTTACAGACAGAACCAGTGCTCCACACATTGTCAGTGCGGGATTTAAAGGTGTCCGGAGCGAAGTTCTTCTTCATGCACTGGAAGATAGAGGAATCTATGTATCATCTGGATCAGCCTGTTCTTCAAACCATCCGGGGGTCAGTGGCGCTTTAAAAGGAATTGGCGTACATCCAGACTATCTGGATTCTACGATACGATTTAGTTTCAGCAGGTTCAATACAGAGGAAGAAGTGGATGAGTGCCTGAAAGCATTGCAGGAATTACTTCCATTTTTGAGAAGATATCAGAGAGGATAATAAGAAAATATGAATATGTTTCAGTCATTTTTAATTAAATATGCCGAGATAGGAACAAAAGGCAAAAATAGATATATGTTCGAAGATGCCTTAGTACGCCAGATCCGTACCGTATTAAAACGGGTTGATGGAGAATTTAAGGTGACAAAAGAATCCGGGCGTATCTATGTGATAGCAGAAGGAGAATTTGAGTATGATGAGGCTGTGGAGGCACTTCAGACGGTATTTGGTATCGTAGAGATCTGCCCTATGATGCAGGTGGATGATAACGGATATGAAGATTTAAAACAACAGGTCCTTCACTATATGGATATCGTATATCCTGACAAACACCTTACCTTTAAGGTTGTGGCACGCCGTGGAAATAAGAATTATCCGGTTCATTCTGAACAGATGAACAGAGATTTAGGGGAAGCGATCCTCATGGCATTTCTAGATACAAAGGTGAATGTCCATACACCAGATGTAATGCTGCACGTAGAGGTTAGAAACCGTGTCAATATTTATTCCCTGCGAATTCCGGGACCGGGTGGTATGCCGCTTGGAACAAATGGAAAAGCAATGCTTTTGCTTTCCGGAGGAATTGACAGTCCGGTTGCCGGATGGATGGTGGCAAAGAGAGGTGTGGTTTTGGAAGCTACTTATTTCCATGCACCGCCATATACCAGTGAACGTGCAAAACAGAAGGTGATTGATCTGGCAAAATTGGTGGCAAGGTATTCAGGGGCTATCCGCCTGAATATTGTAAACTTTACAGATTGTCAGCTTTATATCTATGATCAGTGTCCACATGAGGAGTTGACAATCATTATGCGCCGTTATATGATGCGGATTGCAGAAAAATTGGCATATGACAGAGACTGTATGGCTTTGATCACAGGAGAGAGCATTGGTCAGGTTGCATCCCAGACAGTACAATCTTTGGTATGTACAAATGAAGTGTGTACTATGCCGGTATTTCGTCCACTCATCGGTTTTGATAAGCAGGACATTGTCGATATTGCAGAAAAGATCAAGACATATGAGACATCTGTACTTCCATTTGAAGACTGCTGTACTATTTTTGTGGCAAAACACCCTGTAACAAAGCCAAATTTAAAAGTAATCCGTAAGTCAGAGACAAAATTAGGGGATAAAATGGAAGAGTTGGTACAGACTGCCATTGATACAGTGGAAGTGGTATGGTGTGCACCGTAATGCTGTATTCTTTTAAGATATAAGGGCGAAAAGAAACAATATGTTCTAAGTGAGAAGTTTTGATCTGAGCAGATAGCTCTATTAAGAAAATAATAGAAAAAGAAGATTCCTGTTATACAGGAATCTTCTGGATATATACCAAAAACGTCATATATGTTTTTGTAAACTATCTAAAGTCATTATTTGATAATGTATGGGGATAAAACAGAAAGGATCTCATCTACATTGGACTCAGAATGAATGTTTAATTCAATCGGTTTAGATAAATCCAAGCTGAAGATTCCCATAATGGATTTTGCATCAATGACATATCTGCCAGAAACCAAATCAAAATCACTATCAAATTTTGTCAGATCATTTACAAAAGATTTTACCTTATCAATAGAATTAAGAGAAATACTAACTGTTTTCATGAAAAAAACCTCCTTGATGTTTTACGGATAATGGTATTGCATGATATTGTTACATGCAATTTATGCTTTCATTATTACCAAGAAAAGGAGAAAAGTCAATAGTGATATTGCATGAAAATCAATTTTAAACTGCAAATTAGAATGAGGAGACAGGAGAATGAGAAAAGCAGCATTTCATAATCTGGGCTGTAAAGTAAATGCATACGAAGTAGAAGCGATGCAGCAGCTTCTGGAAAATGCAGGATATGAAACTGTTCCTTTTGAAGAAGGTGCAGATGTTTATGTGATCAATACCTGTACGGTCACCAACATTGCAGACCGTAAATCCAGACAGATGCTTC